>DASYCF010000666.1:0-2129 GCA_036500365.1 Byssovorax sp. | reverse complement strand
GCCGCCATGCCTCGCGCTGGAGGCGACGTCACGTACATCGCGCATGATCTGCCTGCCGTCGACGCGCTGACCATGGTTCAGTCTAGTGGGTACATTTATTGGTCCACCGCACCCGAGGAAGGGGACGCATCGATCGACCGTCTTTCAACGGGCGGCGGTCAGCCGGAGGTCATGGCTTTTGCTGGTTTCGTCAACCTCGCCTTCAACTCTCGAGATGCCTTTTACGGCCAAAGCGAGGATGTGCCGAGCACCAGCACGGCGGGCGTTTGGCGCTTGCCACTCTCGGGCGGCGGTACGGCCTCGCAGGTGCCAGGCTTCATGGACACGGTCACCGTGGTCGGCGCCGATGATACCGCGCTCGTCTGGGAGAGCTTCGGCACCCCGAACGTCGGCTACTATACGTTCGGGTTCTACCTCCTCGCGCTGTAGCGCGCCTCGGTGCGCAAAGGGCGCCCGCGCGGTAGCATCCGCCGCGTGTCTGAGGAGCTCGTCATCACCCCGCGCACGCGCGTCCTCGCGCTCACGGGCGCGGGAATCTCGGCCGAGAGCGGCGTGCCGACGTACCGCGGCATGGGCGGGCTCTGGCGCGATCACCGCTTCGAAGACGTCGCCTCGCCCGAGGGCTTCGCGAAAGACCCGGCGCTCGTGTGGTCGTTCTACTCGGAGCGCCGCGCCGCCGCCGCGTCGGTCACGCCGAACGCCGGGCACCGCGCGCTGGTCGACCTCGAGCGGCGCCTCGGCGATCGCTTCCTCCTCGCGACGCAGAACGTCGACGCGCTGCACACGCGCGCCGGCTCCGAGCGCGTCGTCGAGCTCCACGGCTGCCTCTTCCGCACGCGCTGCTCGCGCTGCGATCGCGCGCCGTTCGCCGACGACGCCGTCTACGAGCCGCAGAAGCTCCCCGCCTGCGCGCGCTGTGCCGATCGCGGCGACTTCGCCCTCTTGCGGCCCGACATCGTGTGGTTCGGCGAGGCGCTCGACGCGCGCGACCTCGAGCGGATCGAGCGCTTCCTCGCGAGCGCGAAGGGCGAAGAGCTCGTGTTCCTCGCGGTCGGCACGTCGGGCGCGGTGTACCCGGCCGCGGCGCTCGTCGACGTGGCGCGGCGCTTCGGCGGCGCGTCGTGGCTCGTCAACGCCGAGCGCGCCGACAACGCGTCGCGCTTCGATCACGTGCTCGAGGGCAAGGCCGGCGAGATCTTGCCCGAGCTCCTCCACGAGCGCGCGTGACCGCCCCGCCGACGCTCCGCGCGTGGCTCGCCGAGCGGCCGTTTGCGCTCGCGATGTCGTCCGGCTTCTTCGGCTTCTTCGCGCACGCGGGCTTCATGACCGTGCTCGACGACGCGGGCCTCGCGCCGGCGCGGCTCTCCGGCTCGAGCGCGGGCGCGCTGGTCGGCGGGCTCTGGGCGAGCGGGCTCTCCGCGCAGAAGATCGCCGACGAGCTCCTCGCGCTCGATCGCAAGGACTTCTGGGATCCGGCGCCGGGCCTCGGGCTCCTCCGCGGCGCGCTGTTCGACGCGCACCTCGCGCGCATCCTGCCGGCGCCGTCGTTCGAGGCGTGCCGCGCGCCGCTCTCGCTCAGCGTGTTCGACGCGCGCGCCCGGACGACGCGCGTGCTCACGACCGGCGCGCTCGCGCCCGCGATCCGCGCGTCGTGCGCCGTCCCGATCATGTTCCACCCCGTGTGGATCGACGGCCGGCCCATGCTCGACGGCGGCATCGCCGATCGGCCCGGCGTCGCGGGCCTGCCCGCCGGTGAGCGCGCGCTCTTTCACCACCTCGCGTCGCGCTCGCCCTGGCGCAGCGTCGGCGGCGCGTCGATGGAGATCCCGAAGCGCGACGGCCTCGTCCCGCTCGTGCTCGGCGACCTCCCGCGCGTCGGCCCGTTTCGTCTGCATGAGGGCGCGCGCGCGTTCGACGTCGCGCGCACGCGGGCGCGCGCCGCGCTCGGCGAGCCCGTAAACGGCGACGCGATCGTCGTCGGCTGACGCCCGCCCACCGTCGCTCCACCGTCCCTGCACGCGAGCCGCACGCGCGCGCAGACGCTGCACGAACGGTCCGCGCAAGCACCGCGGTCGCGCGAGTCGGCGCGCCGCATGCTGCGCGCATGAACGTTCGATTCGAACGCGCCG
>DASYCF010000665.1:0-2946 GCA_036500365.1 Byssovorax sp. | reverse complement strand
CGTCGCCGACGGGCCGCCGTCGCGCGGCGGCTGCGCGGGCTGCGCGAGCCTCGCTGCGCTGCTCACGACCGCGCTCGACGCCGCCGCGCCGCTCGACGCATCGCAGGCCGCGTGGACGATGCGGCGCGCCTTCGACCAGGTGCTCGACGCGGGCACGCCCCGTCGGTAGCCCGGCGGGCGTCACGACCCGCTTGACAGCCGCGGCTCGGTGCTGAACATTCGTTCCGTGCGCCAGCTTCCGATCGCGAACCCGCCGAATCCCTGGGCGGCCACCAGCGTCGAGTACCTCGGCGAGCCGCCGAACGCGCCGCTGACGGTCTTCGAGGAGCACGGCAAGACCATCCTCACGTCGAACGAGAGCCCCGATCTCGGCTTTCGGTGGAGCTTGAACCCCTACCGCGGCTGCGCGCACGCGTGCGCTTACTGCTACGCGCGCCCATCGCATCAGTACTGGGGCTTCGGCGCCGGCACCGACTTCGACCGCAAGATCATCGCCCGGGTCGACGCGGCCGCCATGCTGCGCGACGCGTTCGACAAGAAGAGCTGGCGCGGTGAGCTCGTCGTCTTCTCGGGCAACACCGACTGCTACCAGCCGCTCGAGGCGTCGTATCGGCTCACGCGCGCCTGCCTCGAGGTGTGCCTCGACTACAAGAACCCGGTCGGCATCATCACGAAGAGCGCGCTCGTCCGGCGCGACGCCGAGCTCATCGGCGAGCTCGCGCGCCGCGCGTACGCGAAGGTCACCGTGAGCATCCCGTTCGCGACTGACGAGATGGCGCGCAAGATCGAGCCGTACGCGAGCTCGCCGACCGCCCGGTTCGAGACGGTGCGCCGCCTCGCCGCCGTCGGCGTGTCGGTGGGCGTGAACATCGCCCCGATCATCCCCGGCCTGAACGATTCCGACGTCGTGACCCTGCTCGAGCGTGCCAAGGAGGCCGGCGCAGAGCGCGCCGCGGCGATGCCCGTCCGCCTCGCGGCCGAGGTGCTGCCCGTGTTCATGGAGCGGCTCGCGACGGCGTATCCCGACCGGCTGAAGAAGGTGACGCACGCGATCCGCGAGCTCCGCGGCGGCAAGATGAACGTCGCCGAGTTCGGCAAGCGGATGACGGGCCAAGGGCCAAGGTGGCAGGCCACCGCCCAGCTCTTCGCCGCGCACGCCGCGCGCCTCGGCATCCGCGTCGGCGAGGCGACGGAGCCCGGCTTCGAACCCGCCGAGCTCGGCGTCAACGCGCCGACCCCGTTTCGCCGGCCGACCGCGCAGACGTCGCTCTTCGGCTGAGGCAGCCCTGCGACGTCCCTCCCGCCTCAGGTCAGCGACGGGCGCGGCGGGTGACGACGCGCGCGATCACGTCCTCGGCGGTGCGCGCCTGGAACGGCTTCTCGAGGACCGGGCGCTGCGCCGTCGCGAGGAACGCCTCGAGGTCGCCGCCGAAGCCGGCGCCGGTCATGAAGACGAAGGCGTCGCACATCGCCGGATCGCGCGCTACGAGGGCGGTGTAGAGGCCGCGGCCGCCCATGCCGGGCATGCGGAGATCGCACAGCACGACGTCGAACGCCCGCTCTTGCTCGATCACGTCCAGCGCGCGCTCCGCGGAGTCGACCCACACGACGTCGTGCGTCCGACCGAGCTCCTCCGCGAGCGCCTTCGCGAGCGGCGCCTCGTCCTCGACCACGAGCACGCGCGCGCGCGCGCGCGGCACGCACGGGAGCGGCACGCTGGTCGGCGTGTGCGGATCGGCCGGGCCTGCCGCGGGCAGCGTCACCACGAAGCGTGAGCCGCGCAGCGTGCCGTCGGCGTGCCGGACGGGGCTCTCGATCGAGACGCTGCCGCCCGCGCGCTCGACGATGTCGCGGCTGATCGAGAGGCCGAGGCCCGCGCCGACGTCGGGCGGCTTCGTCGTGAAGAACGGCTGCCACACGCGCGCCTGGTCTTGTTCGGGCACGCCGACGCCCGTGTCGGTCACGGCGATGCTCACCGTGTGGCCGTCGCTCGACGTCGCGACGGAGATCGCCGCGCTCCGCTCGCCGCGCTCGCTCGCGGTCGCCTGGCGGACCGCGTGCGTCGCGTTGACGAGCAGGTTCACGATCACCTGCGCGAGCCGCCCGTCGTCCATGAGCACGGGCGGGACGTCGACGAGATCGCGCACGAGCTCGGCGCGCTCGAGGATCTGCCCGCGCGTCAGCGAGAGCGCGCTGTCGACCGTGCGCACGACGTCGACCAGCGTGCGGCGCGTGCCGGTGGGCGCCGGCGGCGCGGCGAACATGCGGAGATCGCGCACGATGTCGACGATGCGGCCGATCGACGCCCGCATCTCGGAGACGAGCTCGTTCGACGCCTGCCGCGCGTGCTCGTCGAGCGTGACCCCGCCGCCGGCGAGGACGCGATCGAGCATGTCGAGCCCGAGCAGGATGAACGCCGCGGGGTTGTTGATCTCGTGCGCGACGCCCGCGGCGAGGGTGCCGAGCGTCGCGAGCCGGTCGGTCTGCACGAGGCGGCGGCGCGCGGTCTGCTCGGCGCTCACGTCGGCGACGACGCCCTCGATCGCGGCGACCTCGCCCCCCTCGGTGAGGAGCGGATACACGGTGCCCCGCGCCGTGATCGCGTCGCCCACCTTGCGCGTGAGCCGCGCCTCGTACGTGAACGAGCCCTTGCGCGCCTGGGCGCGCGCGACGGCCGACGCGAAGGCCGCGGCGCCTTCGCCCTCGTGCGCGTCGCGGAGGAAGCCCGGCGTCGCGAGCGCCACCGAGATGGGGACGCCGAAGATGCGCTCGGCGTGCGCGTTCAGGTACACGAGCTCGGTCGTCCGGGGATCGAGCCGGAAAATCACGAGCGGCGCGTTGTCGAGCAGCGTGCGGTGCTGCTCCTCGATCTCGTGGATGCGCGCGAGGTGCGCCGCCGCCTCGCGCTCGGCCGCGACCACGAGCGTCAGATCGCGGAGCAGCGCG
>DASYCF010000664.1:0-5193 GCA_036500365.1 Byssovorax sp. | reverse complement strand
CCCTCCCCGCGGCCGCGCGGTCGCGGCGCCGCTTGCGCGGGTTGGCGCTGCCGTCGCTCTTCCCCGGGGGCGCCGCCGACGACGACGCCGGCGCCTCGGGCTGCGGCGCCGCGAGCTGCTCGAGCACGCGCCCGAGCGCCGCGACGAGCGACGCGCGGACGCGCGCGTACGTCTTCGGACCGACCTCGCCGCGCTTGTGCAGCCGCTCGAGCGTGACGATCTCGGCGAGCAGCGCCTCGCGCGCGTCCTCGAGATCCTTCTTCGCGTCGGGGTCGAGGCCGCGCCGCGCCGAGAAGACCGAGGCGAGGCCGTAGAGGACGACGATCGCGGCGATCGCGGCGGCGATCCAGCGGCCGGGCCCGGCCGTCGGCAGGCCGGTCAGCGTGACGTCGAGCTGGCGCTGGCCGCCCTCTTCGCGCGACGCCGTGCGCTCCGTCTGGAGGATGTGCTTGCCCTCGCGGTTCTGCGAGCGCTCGGCGGGCGGGAAGCCCTTCACCTCGAGGCCCATGGAGCGCGCCGCCTCGGCCATGACGCGCGAGCGCCACGTGTGCGGCGGCGTCTCGACGACGAGCCGCTGGCGCGCCGTCTCGTCGAGCGGGATCTGGTAGCGGAAGTCGAGCTCGTGCGAGCCGGGGCCGAACGTGCCGCGGAGCGCCGCGCCCTTGCCCGACACCTCGTCGACGCGCGCGTCGCTGGTGGCGTCTTGTTTGTTGAAGGCCTTGAACCCGTCGGGGAGCGCGAACGTCGCGTCGGCGAGCCACGCCGTGGGGCCGAGGTTCATCACCGTGACGAGCTCCTCGACGACGATCGCGTCCTCGCGGAGGGCGAGGTACGTGACGACCTCGGTCAGGACGGGCATGTGCTCGATGTCGCGCGAGGTCTCGAACGCGTGGACGACGGCGCGCTTGCCGACGCGATCGTTCAGCGCGAAGGGCTGCGTCGCGTAGCTGCCGCCGGCGCGCGCCGTCGTCACGCGGTACGTCGTGCTCGAGCCCGCCTCGAGGTGATCGAAGCGCACCTCGCCGTTCGCGTCGGTCTCCTTCGCGAAGCTCTCCTTCGACTCGCCCTTCGCGACGGTCGAGTGGAGCACGGAGAGGCCGACCTTCGCGCCGACGAGGGGCTTGTCCTGCGCGTCGCGCACGCCGGCGACGATGGTCCCCGCGGGCAGCGCGGCGTCGTCGCCAGCGCCGTCGGGCGGGGGGCGATAGATGCGGTTTCGCAGGTCCTGCATGCCGTCGTCGTCGGCGCCGCCGGCGTGGGGACTCTGCGCGTGCGGATCGCCGGCGTGCGGATCGTCGTCCGGATCTTCGACGTGCGGGTGACCGGGCGGGAGCGCGTCGTCCGCGGCGTCGTCGTCGGGTGCGCCGACGCCGGGGTGGCCCGGCGGGAGCGCGCCGGGATCGCCAGCGGGCTGCGCGACGCCGGCGTCGGCGAAGACGCCGAGGGCGAGCGCGAGGGCGAGCGCGACCAGCCGCTTCACGGCGCGTCCTCGTCGACCGGCTGCGCTCCGCATTTCTTGCCGCATTTCTTGCAAAATACGGCGTCGACGTCGTTCGTCGTCCCGCACGCATCGCACGCGCTCGGCGGCGCGTCCGCGGCTTCGTCGGCGGCCTCGAGCGCGGAGTCGAGGCGCGACGGCGGTGACTCGAGCACGGGCGCGTCGGGCGGCGCGTCCTTCGCGACGCGCGCGGCGACGATCTCGGCGGCGAAGCCCGCCTTCGCGAGCCGCGCGGCGACGAGCGCCTCGGCCCGCTCGTTCTTCGGCGCCGACTCGTCGAGCACCTTGAGCAGGCGCTTCGCCTCGGCGCGGTAGCGCGCGACGAGATCGCGGTAGTCCTCGTCGCTGATCTTGCCGACGCTCTTCTCGAACTCGAGGTCCTTCAGCGCGCGGAGCACGGCGCGCTTCTGCTCCTCTTCGGCGCGCGGCGCGGCCATCGCGTAGGCGTCGGCGCCGGTGAGCTCCGCCTCGCCGAGGAGAGTGCGGAGGCTCGCCCAGAAGATCGCGATGACCGTCAGCAGCGCGCCGCCTGCGAGCACGAGCACGGCGAGCGGCGCGCCGTCGATCGCGCCCGCGAGCGCCGCGCACGCGATCGTGCCGAGCGGGATGGCGAGGCGCATCGCGAGGCCCGCCTTGCGCTCGAGATCGACGTCCGGCGCGGCGTCGACGGGCGGCGGATCGTCCTCGTCGTCGCGCGCGTCGATCTTCTTCGCTGCGGTCATGCGTCGTCGTCCAGGCGGCGGAGCTCGTCGTCGAGCTTGTCGTCGTACGCGTCGCGCGAGGGCGCGGCGCCGCCTGGATCCGGCAAGGCCGACGCGCGGCGCAGGCGCCGGAGGAACAGGCCGACGCCGATCGCGCCGAGCAGCGCGGCCGTGATCGGCAGGATGTAGAGCAGCCTGTTCGCGCCCTCGTTCGGGGGGATCTCGAGCGCCTCGGTGCCGTACCGCTTCATGTAAGCGGTCATCACGTCGTCGTCGGTCATGCCGCCGGCGAGCGCGGCGCGGATCTCGTCGCGCCGGTTCGCCGCGTAGCCGCACGTGCACTCCGAGAGCGGCAGCCGCGCGCAGCCGCCGCACATGCACCGGAGCCGCGAGAAGACGATGCGCTCGCGGTCGTTCTGGATCCCGATCGGGCGCTCGCCCTCCATCTGCGCGCGCGCGACGGGCGGCGCGGCGAAGGCGACGAGCGCGGCGACGAGGGCCGCCGCGACGAGCGCGACGACGCCGTGGATTCGAGGGCGTTTCATCCGGAGGTCACGTCGGCGTCAGGGTGAGGCCTGCGCCACGGCTGGCGGGGCTGGACCGCGCGCACCGTAGGCCGCGGCCGGCGCGCCTGCCAGGAGGAACGAGAACGCGACCGCCGTCGCGACGCCGGCGGCCATGCGCACGTAGCCGAAGACGCCCGTCTCCTCGAGCCCGACCTCGGGCCACATCGCGATGAGCGCGCCGATGATGAGGATGCCGGCGCCGATCCAGATGAGCGAGATGAGCACGTTCACGTGCATCTGGAAGGCTGCGACCTTCGTCTGCGGGTTGACCATGCCGATGATCATGTAGAGGTCGTCGCGCAGCGACACGTGGCGCGCGACCTCGGTCGACGGCTGACCCGGGCTCGTCTTGTAGATGAACTTCGCGGGTGAGACCTTGCCCGCGGGCTTGCCGTCGCGCGTGATCTCGCAGTCGGCGAAGATCATCATCTTCTCGGGGTCGACCTCGCGCCGGGTGCCGAGGTACTTCACCGAGTACTCCTCGATCTGCGTGACGTCGCCCGGGGTCATGCTGACCTCTTTGTCGACGCTCCACGCGCGGCCGGCGAAGCCGATCATCATGACGGCGATGCCCACGTGGACGACGTAGCCGCCGTACCGACGGCGCGACTTCGCGACGAGGAGGAGCAGCGCGACGACGGGGTTCTCGCCGGGGCGCGCGCGGAGCCGGGCGCGGACGCCGCGCGCGAACTCCTGCGCGACCACGGCGAAGTTGAACGACGAGAGCGCGACGATGAGGAACGGGTAGGCGCTCGCCGCGCGCACCGTGACGACGCCGAAGGTGCCGGCGTAGATCGGGTCGGGCTTCACGAACGCCGGCACGCCGAGCTTCGCGCCGAACACGACGTGGAGCGCCGAGACGACGACCATGAACGCGACGGGGAAGATGAAGCCCTTGCGGAAGAGCTCCGGGCTCGTCTTGCGCCAGCCGAGCAAGGGCGCGATGCCCATCAACATGATCAACACGAGCGCGAGCGGCGGGATCCACAGGTTGTAGAACGGGGGGCCGAGCGTCGACTTCTGATCGAGCAGCCACTCGCTGATGCGCGGCCACGTGGTCGCGAGGGCGATGAACGTCATCACGCTCACGAAGCCCCAGTTGTTCAGGAGGAACGCGGCCTCGCGCGAGAGCACGCTGTCGAACGCGCCCTTCGCGCGGAGCTGCGGCAGGCGCCAGACGATGAGCGCCGCGCACGTCGCGATGATGACGCCCATGAAGTAGACGAAGAAGATGCCGATGCCGCTCTGCGCGAAGCTGTGCACGCTCGCGATGAGGCCGCTTCGCGTGAGGAACGTGCCGAAGATCGTGAGCCAGAACGTCATGCAGATGAGGAAGACGTTCCAGATCCGGAGCATGCCGCGGCGCTCCTGGATCATGATGGAGTGCAGGTACGCGCTCGCGGTGAGCCACGGGAGGAACGCGGCGTTCTCGACCGGATCCCACGCCCACGGGCCGCCCCAGCCGAGCATGTCGTAGGCCCAGAGCATGCCGAGCGCGTTCCCGATCGACAGGAACAGCCACGAGAACAGCATCCACTTGCGGCTCGCGACGATCCACTCGTTGTCGAGGCGGCCGGTCGCGAGCGCGGCGATCGCGAAGGCGAACGGCACCGCGCTCGACGTGAACCCGGCGTAGAGGCTCGGCGGGTGCACGATCATGTAGAAGTTGCGGAGCTGGTAGTTGAGCCCCTGCCCTTCGATCGGCGCGCCCGCGGCGCTCGTCGCGAACGGGTTCGCGGCGAAGATCATGAGCACGCCGAAGAAGATGAGGATGCTCATCAGCGTGGCGATGATGTACGGCTGGAGCTCGATGTAGCGGCGGCGCAGCCAGATGAGACACGCGCCCGACCACAGCGACGTGAGGAAGAGCCACCAGAGCAGCGACCCGTCTTGCCCGCCCCAGAGCGCGGCGAAGAGGAACGGCACGCTCATCCCGCGGTCGGAGTAGTGCGCGACGTACGTGAGGCGGAAGTCGTGGCTCACGAAGCCGTACGCCAGCGTCAGCACGGCCAGCCCGACGAGCGCGACCGTGCCGTACGCGCCGAGGCGCGCGGCCTGGAGGAGCCGCGGACGCCCGCGCGCCGCCGCGAGCGACAGGGCGACCGAATAGGCGGCCGCGACCAGGATCGCGAAGAGCACGCCGGTGCCGAACTCGGGGAGCGAATGCCACATCGGGGTGGCGGCAGCTTAGTACCAAACGGCGCGCGACGCCGGGAGGACGCCCGCACGAGCCCGCAAAATCAGCGCGTGTTGGGACCCTTCGGTCAAAGGTCCGTCGGGTCGGCGGGGCTGCCAGGCGCGCCCGGAGTGGGGTGCGCGGGCGGAGATTTCGCCGCGGCCTGCGGCTCGGACGAGGGGGCAGCCGTCGAGACAGAGGCGGCGGTCGGCAGCGATTCGACTGGCGCTTTGCTCTTGGCGGCCTCGACCG
>DASYCF010000663.1:0-4871 GCA_036500365.1 Byssovorax sp. | reverse complement strand
GCCACGGCCTGTCGACCCCGCTCGAAGTCCCGGGGCTCAGCGCCCGAGCCTGAGCCTGAGCCCGCACCCGAGCCCACCTCGTCGCAGCGCCCTCTCCGCCTCCTCAGGCAAGCGCGGCCACCAGGTCAATCAATGGCAACGGCGGGCCGGGCGCACGCCCGGCATCAGCCACCCTCGCGTCGCACCTATCCTTCACCCGGCATCCGCCATCCGCCATCCAGACGCTCCTCAGCTGAGGCGCGCGCGCCGCCGCCTCGCGCCGAGCGCCGCCGCAAGCGCCGCCGCGAGGACGATCCCCAGGCCGCGGGGCGCGTCGCTCGAGCCCGCCTCGACGCAGCCGCAGCCGCCCAGGTCGGCGTTGAACTCGCCGGTGTCCTTCGCGCCGCCGGCGCCGCCTGCCGCAGCGCCCGCGCTCCCGCTCGCGCCGCCTGCGCCGCTCGTCCCGGACCCGGCGAAGATGGGCCCGCTCGACGACGACGCGCCGGCCCCGGTCGAGCTCGCGCTCGTCGACGTCATGTCGGCCACGCAGTCGCCGTGCTTGCACGATTGACCGGCAGGGCAGGCCGCGCCCGCGCAGGCGTCGACGCAACTGCCGCCTTCGCACGCCTGTCCCGCGGGGCAGGTGACACCGACGCAATCGCTCTCGACGCACGCGCCCGAGGCGTCGCAGCCGAGGCCGGTCGGGCAGCCGTTGCACGCGCAGCTCGTCACGCACACGCCCGACACGCAGACCTCGCCCATTCCACAGGTCACGCCGCTGCAGGGGTCGACGCACGCGTCGTCGCGGCAGACCTGGCCCGCAGGGCAGACGACGCCGTCGCACGGCGCGGTGCACGTGCCGCCGTGGCAGACCTCGCCGCTCGGGCAGCTCACGCCGACGCAGGCCTGCTCGACGCACACGCCCTGATCGCAGACGAGCCCGCCGGAGCACGCGAACTCGCCGGCTCCGCAGGGGTCGACGCAGGCGCCGTGGAAGCAGATCTGGTCCCCTGGGCACGTGGCGCCGTCGTCGATCGTGCCGTTGCAGTCGTCGTCGACTCCATTGCACGTCTCGGTCACGCTCCCGGGCGCGACGATGGCGGTGCAGATCGGGTTGCCCTGCGCGTCGCAGTCGCTGACGCCCGCCTTGCACGCGCCCACGTTCCCGTCGACCTCGCATGGCTGGCCCGCGGTCGGGCACGCGAGCCCGCTGAAGCGGAAGAGGAAGTCCTCGTAGTCGAGGTCGTTCCCGTTGATGCCCTGGTGCCCTGGCGCGTCGACGAAATCGAGATCCTCGAACCCCAGATAAAACGTGTCCGGGAGCATGTTGGACCGATACGTGAGGTCCGAGTACCAGGGCCCCGGCGTGTCGCAGAGCGTGCAGTCGACGTTGAAGCGGTGCTCCGTGTAATGGTACTCGGTCGCGTTCGGGCTGCCCGTCCCGTTCGGGTTCGGCACGAGGACGAAGCCGATGAGGCCGCCCATGTACGCTGGGCTCTGCCGGATGGTGACCGACGTGAGCGTCACCTGGTTCGGCGGCGGCAGCGTCGCGGCGAACGGGAAGAGGATCTGGACGTCGCTGCCCGCCGCGGGCGTGTTCAGGTTCGCGCCGAGGTTGACCGGCACGTAGAGCGGCGGCATCGAGTCGGCGCGGCTGTCGTCGACGTTGTACCAGCCGACGGCGAAGTTCGCGGTCCCGCCCTTCGCGATGTACTTGCCGCCGAAGTCGCAGAGCGGCGAGAACGACTCGGGCAGCACCGCCGCGTCGTGCACGACGTCGATGCCCTCGTCGATCCCGTCGTTGTTCGCCGAGCCGTTGAGGTAGCCGCTCAGCCGGTCGGTGATCACCGGGACCACCGTGCCGTCGGGCTGGGTGACGTCGGCGCGCGCGGTCGTCGCGAGCGCGAGCGCCGCCGCCGCGAGGGAACAGAGGCCGAGTCGAACGGACCGAGCCGGGCGAGGTCGGGGTTGGGAGCCGCTCGCGGCCCCATCGACGACTGACGTGTGCGCGCCGTGCATCGCTCGATCGTACCGCGCCGCCCGCGCGTCGAGGCCGCTTTCCGCCGCCCGCTCTTGCGTGCCGCGCGCCGCGAACCCGAGTAGGGTTTCGAGCTCGCATGGACTGTCCGATCTGCGGCACGAAGGCCGAGGACCCGGCCGACGGCAAGTTCTGCACGTCGTGCGGGACCGCGCTCTCGTCGGCGCCCGTCGACCGCATGATCGGTCAGGTCGTCGGCGGCCGCTTTCGCGTGACGAAGCTCCTCGCCGAGGGCGGGATGAGCCGCGTCTACGCCGCCGAGCAGCGCATGGGCACCACGCTCCGCCGCGTCGCGATCAAGACGCTGCACGCCGACTTCGCCAAGAACGAGCCGCAGGTCCAGCGCTTCCTCAGCGAGTGCAGCGTCGTCGCCGAGCTCGAGCACCCGAACACGATCAAGTTCTACGACTGGGGCAAGACCGACGCGGGCGACCTCTTCATCGCGATGGAGTTCGTGTCGGGCGAGTCGCTCGCCGAGGTCTTGAAGCGCGAGATCCGCCTGTCGCCCGAGCGGGTCGACGTGCTCGTCGGCCAGATCTGCGGGAGCCTGCAAGAGGCGCACGACAAGGGCATCATCCACCGCGACGTGAAGCCCGAGAACGTGCTCGTCACGTCGCACGCCGGCGAGGACGACTTCGTGAAGGTGCTCGACTTCGGCATCGCGAAGCGCCTCGGCCAAGACGCGCCCAAGCTCACGCCGCTCGGCCTCGTGCTCGGGAGCCCTGCGTACATGAGCCCGGAGCAGTTCTCGCCCGGCGCGCTCGACGCGCGGAGCGACGTGTACTCGCTCGGCGTCGTCGCGTTCGAGATGCTCACCGGCTACCAGCCGTTCTCCGCGCGCGATCTCCTCGACTGGCCGACGCTCCACCGCAAGGCCGAGCCGCTCGCGTTCGAGGCGACGGGCGCCGAGGTGCCGCACGTCATGCGCCGCGCCGTGAAGCGCGCGATGGCGAAGAAGCCGCAAGACCGCTACGCCTCCGTGCGCGACTTCTTCGCCGAGTTCACGCTCGGTACGCCGCGACGAAGCTCGTTCGCGTCGGCGCGGCCGAGCTCGGACGACGAGGCGCGCACGCAGCTCCGGCCGTCCACGCCGGCCACGCCGGACGGCGCGCGGCCCGTGGGCGTCGCGCCGACGGCCGACTCGCTCATGCCGCCGACGCTCTCCGAGCCGCCGATCGTCGCCGGGCTCGAGACCTCGCTGCCGCCGCCGCCTCTCGTCGTGCCGAAGGCGCCGCGCCTGCCCGCGTCGCTCGTGCCGCCGACCGAGCCGATGATCCAGGTCCCGAGCTTGAAGCCCGCGGCGCCCGTCGCGTCGGCGGCGCCCGCCGCGCCTCCGTCTGCTCCAGCTGCGTCCGCCGCGCCGGGCTCCGCGGCGCCGCCGGAGGTCGACGCAGCGAAGCGCCCGTCATCCCAGGCGCCGAAGCCCGTGATCACCGTCTCGATGAGCGAGGTCGTGCCGGTCACGGTGCGTGAGCCCAAGCGCAAATGGGGCCGCACCGTGGCGGTCGTGCTCGTGGCGATCACCGTGGGCGGCGTCGTCGCCGCGCTCGTCGTGCCGAGGTCGCGCTGGCTGATCGAGCCCGCGCCTCGCCCCGCGCCGACGAGCAAGCGTCGATGAGCGCACGCGCCGCGCTCGCGCTGGCCCCGCTCCTCGCGCTCGCCGCGTGCTCGCGGGCGCCGAGCGGCTCGAAGCGCGAGACCCAGCCGGCGCCGGTCGCCGCGATCCCGCGCGCCGACAAGCTCTTCTGCGTCGACGTCGACGGCAGCGGCCGCGAGCTCCTCGCCGGCGCCGACGGGGCGGATCTCTGGCTCGCCGACCTCGGCCGCGACGGCGCGCGCGTGCGCTTCCGCGACTCCGGCCCTGGCGTCCCGCAGCTCGTCACGGCCGGTGACTTCGGCCGCGGGCGGCGCCTCTACGTCGCGCGCGGCGCGCCCGACGAGGAGAAGCCAGGCCTGACGCCCGCCGTCGTCGTGCAGGAGATCGATCCGAAGACCGGCGCGAGCGTCGAGCTCGTCCGCGTCGAGACCTCGCGCGCCGAGGCGGTGGACCTCGCGGTCGTCGACGTCGACCGCGACAAGAAGCCCGACCTCGCGTTCGCGTACTACGCGTCGAACACGACGGTCGAGTCGCGCGACGTGCGCGCCGACGGCACGACGAAGGCCGGCGCGCCCGAGCGAACGGCGCAGGCGCGAGCGCACGCCGACGTCGACGGTGACGGCATCGACGACGCGATCGTCGGTCGGCTCTACGGCGAGGGTCCCGGCGCCGCGCAGGGCGATCTGCGCGTCGACATGGGCAGCGGATGGGTCACCGTCCCCACGGGCGGCGGCGTCCGCGCCGTCGCCGCGCAGCGCGAGGCCGACGGCAAGTCCACGATCTACTTCGCCGACGGCTGGACCGCCGACTACGGCCGCCACGCGCGGGCGCAGATCAAGCGCGCGACCTGGAACGGCGCCGCCTTCGACGTCGAGCTCGTCGGCACGTCGCCCACGGACTCCACCTTCGCCGCGATCACGCCGCTGCATGCGCCGAGCGGCGCCGAGTCGGTCGTCGGCGTCGGCAACGTCGGCGTCACGCTGTTCGAATCGGCGACGGGCGCGCGGCCGTTCGTGTCGACGGCGCTCGGTCCGCCCGCGAAGGGCGTGGCGGCGTGCCGCGTCGATCGCCGCGACTCCGCCGTCGCGGGTGGCGATGGCGCCGCGTCGTTCACGCTCTGGGCTCCAGGAGATCCGCCGCACGAGGTCGCGAAGCCGAGGCCCGCGCCGTGACGGGCGCGCGCCGTCGCGTCGCCTCGGCGGCTCTGCGGCGCGCATCGCGCGGGCTCGCGGCGCTCGCTCTGGTCGCGCTCGCCCT
>DASYCF010000662.1:0-1818 GCA_036500365.1 Byssovorax sp. | reverse complement strand
CGCGATCGACGAGCACCTGCGCGGCGAGGCGGTTCTCGGGTGACGGGTCGGCGGCGACGCGATCGAGCACGGCGCGATTCTCCGCGACGTGCGCGCGGAACGCGGCGATGGCGTGCGCGGACGCGACCTCGCCGCCCGAGTGCCCGCCCATGCCGTCCGCGACCGCGTACACGCCGAGCTCTGCGTCGAGGAGCAGGGAGTCCTCGTTGTTCTTCCGCTTCCGCCCGACGTCGGTCTGACCGTAGGCGCTGATCTCGAGGGCCATCGTCGGTCAGCCTACGCGGCGCAGCGCCGACGCGAAAGCTCGGCGCGCGAGGGAGGCGACGCGCGCGGGCCGCAGCGCGGCGGACTCGCCTTTGGGCGGGCGGCGACGACCCGCGTGAGGCCGAGCGCGACCGCCCGGCTCACGCCCTCTCGGCGACGATGGCTCGGAGCGCGGGCTCAGCTGTGCGGCGCGGCGCCCTCGCCGGGCTCGCCGCGCGAGCGGCTCTGCCACGCTGCTGCGCGAGCGGAGGGTGTGTCGAGGCGCGGCAGGGTGATCTTGAAGCGCGCGCCGCCGAGCGGCGCCTCGGTCGCCTCGATCGTGCCGCCGTGATCGACGATGACCTTCTTCACGATGCTGAGCCCGAGCCCCGTCCCGTCGCGCTTGGTCGTGACGTACGGATCGAACAGCGTCTCGGACAGGTCGCGCGGGATGCCCGGGCCGTCGTCGTCGACCGTGAGCACGTACGTGTCGACGCCGCGCTCCACCGCGACGCGCACGCGGCCCCAGGTCGGCGCGCTCGCCTTGCCCTCGGCCTCGGCGGCGTCGCGCAGCGCCTGCGCCGCGTTCTTGACGAGGTTCCGGAGCACGCGGTGCATCATCTCGCGATCGATCGCCGCGGGCATCTCGGCGTCGGGCACGTCGAAGGTGATCTCGACCCGCTGGAGCAGCGCGGCCTCTTCGTCGGCTTGAGGCGCCGGCGCGCTCTCGCCGACGACCATGTGCTCGCCCTGCTCGCGCAAGAACGCCGCGAGGTCGCACGCCTCGAGCTCGGCGCGCGGGAGCCGCGCGAAGCCGGAGAACTCGCCGACGAGGCGCCGCAGCGTGCCGACCTCCTCGGTGACGACCTCGTACGTGGTCTGGAGGATGCGCTTGTAGGGCGCGTCGTCGCCCGCGTACCGGCGATGGCACTCCTCGACGGCGAGCTGGATGGGCGTGAGCGGGTTCTTGATCTCGTGCGCGAGCCGGCGCGCCATCTTCTGCCACTCGGACATGCGACGCAGAAAATCGATGCGCTCGCGCGATCGCTCGAGCTCCTCGAGCATGTGGTTGAACGCGGTGCCGAGCGCGGTCACCTCGTCGCGGCCGCCGAGCGCGACGCGCACCGAGAGATCGCCCGCGGCGACGGGCTCGGTCGCGGCGGCGAGGCGCGCGATCCGCCGCGTGACCGGCCGGGCGACGAGCACGCCCGCGAGCGTGCCGAGGGTGAGCGTCATCGCGATGACGGCGAGGAACACGTCGCGGTACGTCTGGCCGAGGTACTCGTCGCGGTGATGCCGCTCGATCTGGTGGTACGCCTGCGCGAACGCCTGCGACTCCTCGAGCTCCTCGAAGCGCGCGGACGGCGTCGTGAACGTCGCGACGAGGAGGCCGCCCTTCTCGGGGTCGCAGTCGCCCTCGAGCCCGGAGCCGACGACCTGCCGCACGGAGAACGCGCGCTCGGTCTTCCGGTCGATCGGCCGCTCCTCGCGCATCGCCACGCGCGAGCCGTCGCACTTCTCGACGACGACGTTCGCGAGCGAGAGGTGCGTGCGCAGCGCCTCGGCGAGGGCGTC
>DASYCF010000661.1:0-6364 GCA_036500365.1 Byssovorax sp. | reverse complement strand
CGACGGCGTGACGGTCGATCTCTCGGACCCCGCGAACCCCGCCGCGTGGGCCGAGGCGGGCGTCACGAACCGGCAGCTCAACCATGCGCTCGCGTGCGTCGGCCTGTGCATGCCGTGGAACGTCGTGCTCGAGAACGTGCGCATCGCGGGCATCGCGTCGACGGGCACGCACGGCACCGGAAAGAAGACTTCCACCGTGGGCGATCTCGTCGAGGCGTTCGAGATCGTCGACTCCGACGCGCGCCTCCGCATCCTCTCGGACGAGACGGTGGGCGCAGACGTCATGAGCGCGGCGCGCCTCGGCCTCGGGCTCTTCGGCGTGATCGCACGCGTACGCCTGCGCGTCGTGCCCATCCACCGCGTCGAGCAGCGGGACGAGCGCCTCCCCGTGAGCGCCGTCCTCGACCGGCTTCCCGAGCTCATCCGGGCGCACGACTCGGTCGAGCTCTACTGGTTCCCGTTCAACCGCGACATGTGGATGCGCACCGTCGATCGCACGGACGCGCCGCGCACGTTCCAGGGTCACGGCTTCTGGTTCAAGGCGCAGAACCTGATGCAGAACGCGTGGCTCGTGCTCTTCTCGAAGCTCGTGATGCGCTTCGCGCCCGCGCTGACTCCCTGGCTCCTCAAGCTCGGCATCCACATGCTGCCTTATCGCACGCGCGTGCTCGATCTGCCGGAGTCGCACCACTACCACCACTGGATCGAGATGATGCCGTGCGGCTGCCTCGAGGTCGGCTTCAAGGCCGATCCCGACGCGGAGAACGTGCGCGCGGCGTGGCACGCGACGGAGCGCCTCGTCGACGCATACGCGGCGCGCGGCCTCTACCCGCTGAACCTCACGCTCAACGTGCGATTCATCGGATCGAGCAAGGCGCTGCTGACGCCCGCATACGGCGACGGACTGACCTGCTACGTCGAGATCATGTGGATGGGGCGCCCCGAGGGATGGTCCGAGTTCTCTTCGGACCTCTGCCGAGAGTGGCTGAAGGTGCCCGGCGCCCTGCCGCACTGGTCCAAGGAGTTCGAGCACGTCGTCGACGTCGTGTCGATCATGCGGACGAACCTCGGCGAGCGCCGCACGCGCTTCCTCGCCGAGCTCGAGCGCGCGGGCGTCGATCCCGCGCGCGGCCTCTGGAACCCGCTGCTTCGGCGCGTGCTCGTCGACGAGCCGCCGGCGAACTGAGCGCCGCGCGTGCGAATCGGCATCATCGGCGCCGGCGTCTCCGGAATGACCGCGGCCTGGCTCCTCCAGCACGATCACAAGGTCACGCTGTTCGACAAGGCCCCCCGCCTCGGCGGCCACGTCGAGACGATCCCTGTCACCATCGGCGGCGAGACCGTCCACGCCGAGGTCGGGCCGCGCTTCTTCTTCGACACGGCCTATCCGTATTTCCTCGCGCTCCTCCGCCTGCTCGCGGTCCCGATCCGCTGGAGCGACGCGATGGCCTCGATCACCGAGGTCGCGCGGGGTCGCACCGTCGTGCTGCCGCCTCGCTCGCTCCGGCACGTCGCGTCGCTCGCGCGCTCGCCGCGGCTCGTCCGGCACGTGCTGTCGCTCCGCCGGCTCATCGAGGAGCAGCCCGTGATCGCCGCGCGTCGCGACTTCTCGATCACCTTCCGTCGCCACCTCGCCGAGGGCGGATATCCGGCCTCGTTCGGGCCCGAGTTCGCGTATCCGTTCCTCGCCGCGTGCTGGGGCGCGCCGCTCGCGAAGCTCCCCGAGTTCCCCGTGTACTCGCTCCTGAAGGGCATGCCCCCGGGCAAGCGCCCCGGGTTCTACGAGGTCACGGGCGGCATGTCGCGCTACGTGCAGGCCTTCGGCGACGAGCTCGCGCGCGTCGACGTGCGCCTCGGCGTCGGCGTGAAGCGCGTCGAGCACGACGGCGATCCTGCGATGGGCGCGCGGGCGGCGTCGAACCCCGACCTCTCGCTCGGTCGCTTCGTCGTCGAGGACACGAACGGCGAGCGGCTGCGCTTCGATCGCCTCGTCGTGGCGACGTCGTCGCGGGACGCGGCGGAGGTCCTGCGCGGTCTCCCGGCCGGCGCCGATCTCGCGAGGCTCGTCGCCACGTACCGACACTTCGACACGGAGATCGTCATCCACGGCGACGCCTCGCTGCTGCCGCCCGATCGCAGGGACTGGGCGCACAACAACCTCTTCTTCGACGGCGACCTCGCGTGGATGAGCGACTGGCAGGGGCTGCGCCACGGCCTGCCCGTCATCCGGACGTGGCTCCCGAAGGGCCGCGCCGCGCCGCGCCCGCTCTACGGCCGGCGCACGTTCCACCACGTGCTCATGCACCCCGAGAACGCGCTCCTCCAGCGGCGCATCGCGGCGGCGCAGGGCGCGCAGGGCATCTGGGTCACCGGGATGTACGCGGTCGACGTCGACAACCACGAGAGCGCGCTCCTCTCCGCGCTCGTCCCCGCGATGGCGCTCGCGCCGCGGGCAAAGAACCTCGCGCGGCTCCTCGACGCCGTGGGCCAGGGCGCCGCGCACGGGCTCGATGTCTTGCCCGTGCCGCTCGCCCCGCGCCCGAGCGACGTCTTGCCGCGCGACCTCGTCGTCGACGACGGCTCGTCGAGCGCCGTCACGAACCCGTCGCCCTGAGCGCGACGCGCGGGTCCGTCGAGGGCTTCGAAGACGCGCGGGACCGAGGCCGAGCGCACTAGGATGGCGCCATGTTGGCGGGGCTCGCACGGTTCATCTTCAGGCGGCGCGTCGAGACGCTGATCGCCTCGACGCTGTTCCTCGTCGCCGCGATCGCGATGGTGATCCACGGCGGCAAGCTGACCGGCGGCAGCTTCGGTGACCGCGAGGCGGAGCAGACGCAGCGCCTCGTCGAGCAGGTGCTCGGCCACTCGACCGACACGACGTTCATCGTCGTCTTCCACAGCGACGCGCTCGACCCGCACAAGGCGCCGTTCGCCGAGGCGATGAAGGCCGCGCTCGCGCCCCTCGCCGCCGACCCCGACGTCCTCGCCGTCGTCACGCCCGACGACGCGCCGTTCGCCATCGCGCCCGAGTTCGTGAACGGCAAGGCGAAGAGCGCCCTCGCGATGGTCAACCTGAAGGGCGACTTCAAGGAGGCGCTCGGGCGCTACCCGGCGATCCGCGCGAAGCTCCGCTCGCAGGCGCTCACGATCAAGTGCACGGGCAAGGTGCCGTTCATGGACGACTTCGACCGCGTGCTCGAGCACGACGTCCTCCGCGCCGAGCTCATGTCGCTGCCGCTCGCGCTGCTCGTGCTCCTGCTCGTGTTCCGCACCGCGGTCGCCGCGCTCTTGCCCGTGGGCGTCGGCGCGCTCGCCGTCGTCGGCGGCATCGCCGTCGTGCTCGGGCTCTCGCACACGCTCGACATCGCCGAGTACACCGTCAACGTCTGCTCGCTCATCGGCCTCGGCGTCGCCATCGACTACTCGCTCTTCACCGTCACGCGCTACCGCGAGGAGCTCGAGGCGGGGCACGGCTACGAAGAGGCGCTCGCGCGCGCCGTCGACGGCGCCGGCCGCGTCGTCCTCTTCTCGGGCCTCGCGCTCGGAACGGGCATGAGCGCCTTGCTGTTCTTCAAGGGCTCGTTCCTCTGGGCAATGGGGGTCGGCGGCGCCATCGTGGTCGTGCTCGCGATCGTGTTCGCGCTCACATTCCTGCCAGCGCTCCTCGCCGCGCTCGGGCCGCGCATCCACGCGTGGAAACTCCCGATCTCGCGCTTCGGCCCGAGCGAGGGCTTCTGGCACCGCGCGGCGAGCTGGGTCATGCGCCGGCCCGTCGCCGTCCTCGTGCCGACGCTCGCGCTCCTCGCCGTCATCGGCTCGCCGTTCCTTCGCCTCGAGATGACCGAGGCCGACGTGCGCGTCCTCGCGCCCGACATCGAGGCGCGCGTCGGCTACGAGACGCTCAAGCGCGACTTCCCCGAGTTCGGCGCGAACCGCGTCGTGATGGCCGTGCACTTCCCGACCGCGCCGGCGCTCACGCCCGCGCGCATCGACGCCCTGTACGACCTCGGCCAGCGCGTCGCCGCGCTGCCGCACGTGACGAAGGTCGAGAGCATCGTCAACGCGGAGGGCCTCGGCAAAGAGGACCTCGAGACGGTGCTCATCGACCCGCCCGAGCTCATGAAGGTGCAGATCGACTCCGGCAAGCAGATGAGCGTCGGCGAGCGCGTCGTCATCCTGTATGCGCTCCTCGACAGCGCGCCCGAGACCGAGGCGTCGCACGCCGTCGTCCGCGCGCTCCGTGGCGCGCGCGCCGTGGCCGACGGCACGCTCTCCGTCGGCGGCCAGTCGGCGTCGGACATGGACGCGACCGAGTTCGTGCGCGATCAGACGCCGATCGCGATCGGCTTCTTGATGAGCGTCACGTTCGTGATCCTCTTCCTGCTCCTCGGCTCCGTCGTGCTCCCGATCAAGGCGATCGCGATGAACCTGCTCTCCGTCACGGGGTCGTTCGGCGCGCTCGTGTGGGTGTTCCAGGAGGGCCACCTCGGCATCGCCGAGCCGCGGCCCGTCGAGCACGCGCTGCCCGTGCTGCTCTTCTGCGTCTTGTTCGGGATCTCGATGGACTACGAGGTGCTCATGCTCTCGCGCATCAAGGAGACGTACGAGCGCACGCAGGACAACACGCACGCCGTCGCCGAGGGCCTCGAGAAGACGGCGGGCCTCATCACGAGCGCCGCCGCGATCATGATCGTCGTGTTCGCCGCCTTCGGGCTCGCGAAGATCGTCCTCATCCGCGCCGTCGGCTTCAGCATGGCGCTCGCCGTGCTCATCGACGCCTCGCTCGTGCGCCTGCTCCTCGTGCCCGCGACGATGCGCCTCTTCGGCAAGTGGAACTGGTGGGCGCCGCGCTTCCTGCGGCGCCTCCGCGCGGCGCTCGGGCTGCGCTGAGCGCTGGCAGCCCTCAGGGCATCGCGGTGGTGATCAGCGTGAAGTCGCCTTGCTCGATGCGGAACACGTCGATGGCGCCCTCCGCCTCGCCCGACTGGGGGTCGAAGTCGAGCGGACCGGACGCGCCGTCGACGTTGACCGGCTGATCGTGGAGGAGCGCGCTCGCGGCGGCGCCGAGCATGATCGGATCAAGCGGCGTCTTCGCCGCCGAGGTGACGCTCACCTGCGTCAACACGTGCGCGAGGTTGGTCCCGTCGAGGTCGGCGCCGCGGTCGAGCGTGACCTCGGCCGCGAGCACGGCGAGCATGCCCGCATCGTAGAAGTACGGCGCGAGCACCGTGTCGGCGAGCGGATCCGGCTCCTGTGCCGTTCCATATGCGCTGTCGTAGAGCGGCGCGAAGAACCGATACGCGGCCGACCCCGGCGAGGAGGCGGGCGCCGTGACGAAGGCGCCCTCGAGCGTCGGGTTCGTGACGGAATCGAACAAGGTGGGAGACTTCGCCCCTTGCGTGAGGAACCACTCGGCGTGGTCGTAGTGAGCGTCCTTCGCCGCGCTGTTCAGCACGGCGAAGATGTCGGATGGCATTCCGATGACGACCGCGATGCCCGTGAACTGGCTGGCTGCCTGCGCCACGGCGGCAGGCGTGGTGTCGCTGGAGCCCGCGACGACGGGATCGAAATAGACGACGTGGCTCGCGCCGGTATAGGCGCTCTGGAACGCGCCGCTCGTCCCCTGACCGAACGCGTCGTTGCGCGCGAACACCGTCACGGATGGCAGATCGGCGTGGAGTGTCATGAGCTCACCGGCCATGACCTGAGTCTCGAAGACCGAGCTCGGCACCGTCCGCCAGACGAGGCCGACCGAGTGGTCGGGCGATTCGTCGAGCAGGGTGCTGAGCTCTGGCGTCGTCGCGGCGCCGGCGAGGAGCAGAACGCCGGCGGGGACGGTGACGCCGGCTTCGAGCAGCGTGTCGCCCGAGCTGCCGCTGACGATCGCGGGCACGCCGCGGTCGACGAGGATCTGCGCGAGGTCGGGCGCCTGCGTCGCGTCGCCCGTGGTGTCGCACACGGTGAACCGCAGCGACCGGCCGCTCGCCACGCCTTGCTGATGCGGGGGATTGGTCTGCACCGCGACGAGATCGAGCGCGTTCCTCCAGTACGGTCCGAGGAGATCGGGGGTCCCTTCGGCGGTGGTGAGCGGGAGAACGGCGCCGAGCTCGACGGCGTCGTCGTCCTCTGAGCCGAGCACCTGGCACCGCGGGTCGAGCGGCGTCGAACCGCCGCCCTGGAGATCCTCGAAGCCGCCGATGAGCTGACACCCCGTCGTGAGCGCGAGGCCTGCGAGCGAGATGGCTTGGACGAGCCGCTTCATCAGAACGTGACCTCGAGTCGCTGCGCGGCGCGCGGCGCCGTGACCCATCGCAGCGCCGACGCGCGCGCATCGGATGAAGACGGCCGGCGGACGAGGTAGACG
>DASYCF010000660.1:0-3294 GCA_036500365.1 Byssovorax sp. | reverse complement strand
ACCGCGCGGGGCGACGCGGCGCCGCGGCGCGCGCGGAGGGCCGCGCGTACGACGAGCGCGAGCAGCGGCAGGAACGTCACGAGCGCGAGCGCCGCGAGCTTGAGGTCGAGGTCACCGCGCGCGTAGCGCTCGCGGAGCTTGGCGCCGAGATCGCCGGCCGACGGCTCGGGGTCGACGGGCGCGAGATCGGCGTCGAGCACCACGGCGCGCCCGAGCTTCGCGTCGATCGCGAGGAGGCCGTCGGAGAACGGCACGAAGGTCCACGCGTCGATCGACGAGGCGCCGCGCGCGACGCGGTGGATCGGCCCCTCGGCGCGACTCGCGACGAGCACGCTCTCGCCCTCGCGTGCGCGCACCTCGAAGGCCGCGCTCGCCCCGCCTGACAGCCCGATCGACACGCGCTCGCACGCGGCGCTCGCGCAGCCCTGGGGCCGCGTGTGGACGGCGGCGCGCGGCGCGGCGACCTTCCCCGGAGCGGTCACCACCTCGAACAGGCGCGCTCCGCGAGCGGGCGCGGCGCCGACGAGCTCCGCCGCCGGGATCGCCCTGCCGTCAGCGGTGACGAACGCCGCCAGCGGCGACGCGTCGGCCGGCGGCGCGTCTCCCTGCACGGCGACGCACGTGATCGACGCGGCGCCCTTGCAGTCGCTCGCTCGGATCGCCAGCGGGGTCGACGTCCCGTCGACGTGGAGGACGCGATCGGCGCCGAGCACGCGCAGGTCCTCGAGGCCGAAGATCGCCCGCGCCACGGGGCCGCCGACGGTGGCGCGCGTCGCGC
This sequence comes from Byssovorax sp., assembly GCA_036500365.1. Classification (GTDB taxonomy): domain Bacteria; phylum Myxococcota_A; class Polyangia; order Polyangiales; family Polyangiaceae; genus DASYCF01. Next base: position 2,516 of record DASYCF010000660.1, on the reverse strand, counting down.
GCGGCTCACCGACGTTGCCGGCCGTGTCGATCGGCACGCGCACGAGCTGACGGTCGGCGCCGTCGGTCCAGTCGAAGGCGACGACGAACGAGCGCTCGCCCGCGTCCCACCCGACGTTCGTCTGCGACGCGCCGTGGGCCCAGGCGTCCGGGAACGCGCCGCCTGAGACGACGCCGTGCTTGCGGACGCGCCCGCGCTCGTCGAGCACGGCGTACTCGAACGCGACGGCGTCGCGCGCCGACTTCGGGTCGTCCTCGACGACGAGCATCGCGTCGCCCGCGGCGAGGTGGCGCGGCGCGCGGCGCGACGACGGCCCGACGAGGCACTTCACGAACGCGCCCCGCGCGAGGTCGACGGCGCACGCGGCGCGCGACGCGACGAGCCAGGCGGTGCCCTTCGGCTCGTCGACCGTGACCGAGGCGTGGGCGACGTCGAGCTCCGCGGGCGCCCCGCGCGACGCGATCGAGAACCCTGGCGGGGGCAGGCGCGCGAGCGACGCCGCAGCAGCGACGAGGCCGGCGAACGCGCACGTCGAGGCGACCGCGACCGCCGCTGCGACGCGCGCGGACGCGAAGACAGGGCTCGCCACGGCGACAGCATAGATCGGCGCGGTGCGCCCCCTCCGCTGTCGCGTCGGATGATAATGGTATTGAACTTCATTATCAGTTGCGCTACCTCACCCACATGAAGAACTTCACGCCCGGCCGCGCGGGGCGCGCGGGCCTGCGTGGCGAGGCGTCACGCGGGCGGCTCTGCGCGTGCGCGGCGATCGCGCTCGCGTGCGCGGCCGCCACCGGGTGCAGCGCGGCCACGGGCGACAGCACCGGCGCCGGCGGCGACGGCGCGACGTTCCTGCCGTTCACGAGCGACTTCGAGGGGTACCCCAGCTGGAAGTCGTACTCGGTCCCGCACGGCCCCGGGCCCGACAACGTCCACGACCCGGACGCGCCCCTCGTCGCGTACATCAACCAGCTGCCGCCGCCCGGCGCGACCGAGTTCCCCGTCGGCACGATCATCGTGAAGGAGGTCGCCACGGGCGACGAGGTCGGGCGCACCGCGTTCTCGATGGCGAAGCGCGGCGGCGGCTACAATGCCGCCGGCGCCGTCGACTGGGAGTGGCTCGAGCTGACCCGCCTCGCCGACGACATGGCGCAGATCGACTGGAGCGGCACCGGGCCGATGGGCGGCTCCGCCGACCCGTACGCCGGCGACCCCGAGGTCTGCAACGGCTGTCACGTCAACGCAGTCGGCAACGACTACGTGTGGTCGACGCCGCTGAACCTCACGACGCTCGAAGCCTCCGAATGACCATCCTTCGTCCGTCGCGCCGCGTCGCCGCGGCGTGCGCAGGCGCGGCCGCGCTCGTCTCCTCGGCGGCGCGCGCCAACCCCGAGCCGCTGCCGTATTCGTACGTGCCCGAGACGCTCGAGAAGGGCCAGCTCGAGGTCGAACAGTACGCCGATTTCGTCCCTTCGAAGGCGCTCGACGGCAACACCGGCAAGCCCGTGAACTTCGCCGGGCTCCAGTTCCAGACCGAGCTCGAATACGGCCTCACGCCGCGGCTCGAGCTCGGCCTCTACGTCGTGCTCTCGCCCGATCCCGCGTCCGGCTCGTTCCAGGGCGCGCCCGTCATGCCCGAAGGCACGGGCGTCAAGCAGCGCCTCAAATACCACCTGACCGACGCCGCGACTGCCCCCGTCGATCTGTCGACCTACCTCGAGATCGAAGAGAAGACGCAGGAGTTCGAAGTCGAGGCGAAGGTCATCGCCGGCCGTCGATTCGGCCCCGTCCGCGCGATCGCGAACTTCGTGGTCGAGCAAGAGATCTACTACGATGGAAAGGCCGAGACGGAGCTCTTCCCGAGCGGCGGCCTCGTCTATCAAGCCAGCTACACCGTTCAGCCAGGCATCGAGTCGTGGATGCACGTCGAGTTCCCGGACGACGGCGGCACGCGCGCCTTCGGCCAAGGTCCGCATGTCTACGTGGGACCGACGCTGCTCCTTCAATGGCAAAAGCTCTGGTGGTCCACCGGCGCCTATTTCCGCGTGACCGACGTGACGCGCGAGACGGCGCCGGGCGACGCGTTCGGCAAGGTGTGGCTGCGGCTCCTCGTCGGCGTGCCGCTTTGAGCTCGCCGGGCGAACGCCCCACGCCGGCGTACACGAGCGTTTCCAGGACGGGCCGCGACGCGGCGCGCGCGCGCGTCAACGCGCGGTACAATGGCGGGGTGATGACTCGTCTTTGCTTCTCGACTCGGACTGCGGGCGGTGCAGCGTGAGGCCCAGCGTGCGCCGCGAGGCGCGCAAGCTCGACAAGGCGCTCCGAAGCGCGCTCGTCGCCGCCGCCGCGCTCGCGCCCCTCGCGCCGTTCGTCGCGTGCAGCTCCGATCCCGCCGCGAGCGCGAGCTCGTCGACGGCCGACGGCGGGTCGACGTCCGCGCCCGCCACCGGCGTCGGCGGCAGCTCGGGCTCGGAGATGACGGACGCGGGCGCCGGCGGCCACTGGGAGCCCGGCTG
>DASYCF010000659.1:0-4057 GCA_036500365.1 Byssovorax sp. | reverse complement strand
CGTAGCGAAGGCGCACGCTCGCGCTCGACGCGGCGCGGCGCTATACGCTTCGGCCCGCCGCGGCCGTCGCGGCGTCCCTCGTGAGGAGATCATGTCCGAAGCGCAGAAGGTGACCCTCCGCGACGTGCTCGGCGCGGAGATGGAAAAGGATCGCTCGATCGTCGGCGCCAAGGTCGACGGCAAGATCGTCGACGTCCACACGCCCTTCACGCGCACGCCCTCGACGACGATCACGCCCGTCCACGCGAGCGATCCCGACGGCTTGCGCATCGTGCGGCACTCCGCCGCGCACGTCATGGCCGACGCGGTGCAGCGCCTCTTCCCCGGCACGAAGGTGACCTTCGGCCCCGCGACCGACTCGGGCTTCTACTACGACTTCGACAAGCCGAACGGCCCGTTCACGGACGAAGACCTCGCGAAGATCGAGAAGACGATGCGCGAGATCATCAAGGAGGCGCGCCCGTTCAAGCGCGAGGAGATCGACCGCGACGCCGCGCGCGAGCTCTTCACCAAGATGGGCGAGTCCTACAAGGCCGAGCACGTCGACAACATCCCGAAGGGCGAGGCGATCAGCCTCTACCGTCACGGCAGCGCCGGCGGCGGCGAGTGGGTCGACCTCTGCGAGGGCCCGCACGTGCCGACGACGCGCCAGCTCGGCGCGGTGAAGCTCACGCACGTCGGCGGCACGTACTGGCGCGGCGACGAGCGCAACCCGATGCTCCAGCGCGTCTACGGCACGGCGTTCCCCTCGCAGAAGGAGCTCGAGGAGCACATGAAGCTCCTCGAGGAGGCGAAGCTCCGCGACCACCGGAAGCTCGGCAAGGAGCTCGACCTCTTCCTCTTCGACGACCGCGCGCCGGCGATGCCGTTCTTCTTGCCGCGCGGCGCCTACGTCTACAACCGGCTCGTCGACTACATGCGCGACGCCTACGTCGACGAGGGCTACGAGGAGGTCATCACGCCGCAGGTCTTCGACAAGCGCCTCTTCGAGACGAGCGGGCATCTGCCGAACTACCGCGAGAACATGTACCTGCCCGTCACGGCCGAGCACCTCGACGAGGCGAAGCTCAGCCTGCGCGTCGGCATCGATGGCACGCGCGACGACCCCGCGAGCTACCGCGCGGCGGATCAGAGGCGCGACGCCGACGTCGTGAAGCAGCTCGACGAGCTCGAGCGCCTCGGCCTCAAGCCGATGAACTGCCCGAGCCACTGCATCATCTTCGGCTCGCGCCGGCGCAGCTACCGCGAGCTCCCGTGGCGCGTCGCCGACTTCGGGCGCCTCCACCGCTACGAGCGCGGCGGCGTCGTGCACGGCCTCGCCCGCGTGCGCTCGTTCTGCCAGGACGACGCGCACATCTTCTGCGCGCAGGACGATCTCGGGAAGGAGATCGAGAAGTTCATCAAGCTCTTCTACGGCGTGTACGCGGCCTTCGGCTTCACGAAGATCGCCATCAAGCTCGCGACGCGCCCCGACAAGCGCATCGGCACGGAGGAGCAGTGGGACAAGGCCGAGGGCGCGCTCGAGGAGGCGCTCAAGGCGCACGGCCTCCCGTTCGAGGTGACGCCCGGCGAGGGCGCGTTCTACGGCCCGAAATACGAGTTCCACGTCGAGGACGCGCTCAGGCGCAGCTGGCAGCTCGGCACGTGTCAGGTCGACTACGGCCTGCCCGATCGGTTCGAGCTCGAGTACACCGGCGCCGACGGCCACGCGCACCGGCCCGTGATGATCCACCGCGCCGTCTTCGGCTCGCTCGAGCGGTTCTTCTCGATCTACCTCGAGAACACGGCGGGCGCGTTCCCGCCGTGGATCGCCCCCGAGCAGGCCGTGATCATCACCGTGAGCGACAAGCAGAACGCGTACGCCGAGGAGGTCGCCGCGCTCTTGAAGTCGCGCGGCCTGCGCGCGCGCGCCGACACGTCGAGCGACAAGCTCGGCGCGAAGAAGCGCAACGCGCGGCTCTTCCGCGTGCCCTACATCGTCGTCGTCGGCGACCGCGAGGCGGCCGAGCGGCAGGTCGCGCCCTGGTCGCGTGAGGACGGCAAGGACCTCGGCGCGATGCCGCTCGAGGCGTTCGCCGACCGCCTGGCGGCGGAGGCGGCCCCGCCGCATTTCCACATCAAGTCGTAGCTGGCGTCGACGTCCCTCCCTGAGCGCCTGCAGGGCGCGATTTGGGAGGGACCGGCCGCGCGGAGGCGCGAAGCGCCGAGCACGGACGAGGGTGGGCATTCAAAACGCTCGGCTCTGTCGCTTGCGCGCCCCAAAAATCCGAGTGAGCATCCGCGGGCCGACTCCCACCCGGGCTTCGGCGGTGCTGCATTTGTAGCGGGCGGGGAGCGGGCCGGACATCGCCGATCCATGCCCTGCCGCACAAGGCAAGGAGGCACGGACACACCACATGGCGATGCGACGCTTCGACCCTCGGCAACCTCAACGCGGACCGCAGATCCGCATCAACCAGCGCATCCGCGTCCCCGAGATCCGCGTGATCGGGGAAGACGGCGAGATGCTCGGCGTCATGCAGACCCACGAGGCCCTCCGCCGCGCGCAAGAGCGCGGGCTCGACCTCGTCGAGGTGAACCCGAAGGCGGATCCGCCGGTCTGCAAGATCCTCGACTACGGCCGCTTCAAGTACGACGAGAAGAAGAAGGCCCGCGAGGCGAAGCGCAAGCAGAGCATCGTCGAGATCAAGGAGATCAAGCTTCGTCCGAAGACGGACGACCACGATCTCTCGTTCAAGACCCGCGCGGCCCTCCGCTTCATCGACGCGGGCCACAAGGTGAAGTTCACCGTCCGCTTCCGCGGCCGCGAGATCACGCACCCCGAGAAGGCGCAGGAGCAGCTCGACTGGATCGTCGGCCAGTGCGACGAGTTCGCGAACGTCGAGGTGCGCCCCGCGATGGAGCAGCGCACGATGACGCTCCTCATGGCCCCGAAGCCGGCGATCATGCAGCGCGTCGCCCAGGCGAAGGTCGCCGCCGAGAAGGCGCGCCAAAAGGCCATCGCCGAGGGGCGCAGCGGCCCGACCGAAGAGGATCAGCGCGAGGCCGACCTCGAGAAGCTCGAGCAGCAGCTGCAGGAGCAGGACGAGCAAGACGAGGAGCGCGAGGCCCAAGAGGGCGCGTGAGGCCGTCGGCGTGGCGAGCGGCGCGATAGGTGCCGCCCGCCGCGCTCGCGGTCTCGGTCGCGTCCGCCGCCGCGTGCGCGGGATCGGCGTCGCCTTCGATCGAGGGATCGGGCGGCGCGTCCGCGTCTTCCGCGTCGATGTCGTCGAGCCGCGCGTCGAGCGCGACGCCGGTCGCCGTCGCGCCGAGCTCGGCGGCGTCGGGGCCTTTGCCGCAGACGTTCACCGTCAGCGTGCGTGACGCGGCGCCGCCGGACGACGACGCGTACTGGTACCAGCCCCGACACGAGAGCGCGGACTGCTGCGCCGGCTGCCACGAGCAGCTCCAGCCGGCGCTCGTCCCCGCCAGGCGCTCGACGCGGCGCGCTGGCCGAGCGGGCTGCCGACGCACTCGACGTACAGCGAGGGGCTCGAGAGCGGCAACGCGTCGCCGTGCCAGGACTGCCACATGCCGCCGAACCAGACCGGGCTCGTGAACTCGCTCGACGTGACGACGAAGGACGCGTCCGACATCGCGTTCGGCTTCGCGCGGGCGACCGACGACACGCGCGATCACACGAGCGGCAGATACGCACGGCATGCGCATGCCGTGCGTGTGACGCGCGCACGTGCTACGCTGAGCGCGCTCGATGAGCTCGAAGCGCGACAAGCCGCCCAAGAAGGGCAAGAAGAAGCACGGGCGGCGGCCGGTGAACCTCACGCTCGATCCCGCCATCCGGAAGGCGGCCGAGGCGCTGAGCGAGTCGCTCGGCGTCCGCTTCGTCCGCCTCGTCGATTTCGCGCTGCGGGAGGAGCTCGCGCGGCACGGCGTCGCCCTCGAGCCGACTCCGGCGGACGGCGCGCTCGAGGCGCTGATCCGCTCGAACCGCACGCACGAGGCTGGCTGACATGCGCGCGCGCCGAAGATGATCAACCACGGTGAGCTCCTCCTTCGC
>DASYCF010000658.1:0-9788 GCA_036500365.1 Byssovorax sp. | reverse complement strand
CCACGCGAGCGGACGCGAGGCGTGCTCCACCGTCACGAGCACGGTGCCCGCCTGCGTCGGCGCCTCGAGCAGCACCTGGCCGCGCCACGTCACGGTCGCCACGCCGCGATCCGCGTCGATCCAGAGCGTGTCGGCGGCCATGCGCACGTCGGCGACGCCCTGCTCGGTCTCGCTGAAGGCGCGCGCGCGGATGCCGGGGAGCTTGGTCGCGACGCGCGGCTGCGTCGGGTGCAGGTGGTCGAGCGCGATGACCGCGTCCTCACGCAGGAGCTGCAACCGCTGGTCGCGCGGCGCCGTGTTGAAGAACGCGGGGTCGATCTCCTCGGGCAGCGGGCGCTCGCCGAGCTCGGTCGACGACCAGCTGCCGGCGTGCCGGCCGAGCCGCTCGCGGCGCGCGCGCGCCGTCTCCGGGAGCGGTCCGAGGCCGGGCACCTCGACGTCACCGCCGACGTCGCGCGGGAGCCGCAGCCGCACGGGCCCGGCGCCGCCCGCGTCCACGTCGAGGCGCGACTCGACGCCGAGCTCGAGCGACTTGTCGATCTCGCCGACCGCGACGCGCGCGACGATCGGCCGAGGCGGCTCCTCGCGCGCCGCGAACGCGTGGCCCACCACGAGCAGATCGACGAGCGGCTTGAACGGCGCGAGGTCGGTCGGCGCCTGCACGCCGGGCCCGTCGTCGTAGCCGCGGTCGCGCGAGAGCAGCTCCTCCTGGCGCTCGGCGAGGCGCGCCTCGCCTTGCGTGAGCTCGAACGTGGCCTTCGCCGCGATCGTGAGCACCCAGCCGCCGCGGGGCGACTGCCAGAGGAGCGAACCGACCTTCAGCGGCCCGAGCGACTGGACGTCCATCGCCGCGCAGCCTACCGGCTCGAGGCCGGCAGCGGGAACGTCGATTTCGTCAGCGCGTCGTCGGCAGCGGCGCCGAGGCGGAGGGCGGCGGCGGGGCGGGCGCAGGGGCGCTCTCGCTCTCGACCTCGTCGTGCTCGTCGTGGATGTCGCCGACGATGACCTCGAGGATGTCCTCGAGCGTGACGATGCCCGCGACGGCCCCGAGCTCGTCGACCACGACGGCGAGGTGCTGGCGGCGCATGCGCATCTCCTTCAAGAGCGACGAGAGCGGCTGCGTCCCGGCGACGAAGTTGACCGTGGGTCGTACGAGATCGCGCAGCGCCTTCGCGCCGCCGCCCTCGTATTTGAAGAGGTCCTTCGCGTAGAGCAGGCCCACGACGTTGTCGAGGTCGCCCTCGTACACGGGGTAGCGCGAGTGCCCGACCTCGCTCACGCGGAGGTTCGCCTCGGCGATGTCCATCGTGACGTCGATCGCCTCGACCTTCTCGCGCGGGACCATCACGTCGCGGGCGGTGCGCTCGTTGAACTCGAGCACGTTGCGGATGATCTCGGCGGGCTCCGACGGCAGGTGGCCGCTCTTCTGCGCCTCGACGACCAGCATCTCGACCTCGACCTCGGCGATGCGCGGGTCGATGTCGATCGACGTGTTGCGCGAGATGGCGCTGCCGAGCCACCCGAGCGGCACCGCGAGCGGCAGCATCGCGAGCTCCAGCGGGCGCAGGTAGCGGGCGACGGTCGGCACGACGCGCTCGGCGTGGCGCCGCGCGAGCGTCGTCGACACCTCGAAGAGGCCGCCCGTGAGCACGACGGTGCCGAGCAGCGCGAGCGATAGCGCGTACGTCGGGACGAGCACCGCGAGCGCCTGCTCCAGGAGCCCCGCCGTGCCCGCCGTGCACACGAGACGCCCCAGCAGGTAGCGTGATCTCACCTCGGTCTCGTCCCGGCGGATGCGCTCGCACGCGGCGCGCTGCCAGCCGCTCGACTGATCGATGAGCGCGGAGAGCCGCGCGTGGGTGAGGCTGGTGAACGCGGTCTCGCCCGCGGCGAACAGCGCGCCGACGACGGCGACGGCGAACGTGCCGAGCAGCGCGGGGACGGGATCGACCTGCACGTCAGCGGCTCCAGCCGGGCCGCGCGTGGTCGACGTGGCACAGCGCGCGAGAGGATCCGGTCGATGGAAGGTGCATGTCGGCGCTTCGTCTCGCTCGACGCGCAGCGCCTCGCCCACGTTTCGAGCGCCCGCCAGACACCGCGACGACGCGGTGCGCTGCCCGGGTCACGAGCTCTAACGTTCAGGTTACTTGACGCCCCGCGGGGTGGCAACCCGAGCCGGTGGTGGGGCTCGGCCTCGGTCAGTTGAAGCCGCGAACCACGATGAAGGCGTCGCCCGACGGCGCGCCGAGGGCGACGAGCTCGCCCGCCGAGTCGAGCCAGCCCGCGAGCGCGGCGGGCGGCGGGCCGGCGAAATCGTCGGCCGAGAGCGCGCGACCTTGCCGCGCCCGCGCGACGCCCGCCTCGGTCAGCGTGGCGACGCCGAGCGCGAGGCGCGCCGCCTCCGACGCGGACATGCCGGCGGCGGTCGCGAGCTCGCTCGGCGGGACGGCGCCGTGGATCGAGAACGGCCCGCTCGCGACGCGACGCAGGCCGACGAGGTGCGCCGGCAGGCCGAGCCGCTCGCCGACGTCGCGCGCGAACGAGCGCACGTAGTAGCCCTTGCCCACGTCGAGCGAGACGTCGAGATCGCGCGCGTCTCGTGGGCCGAACGGGCCGGTGGCGACGGCGAGCGCGCGGACGACGACGGGCCTCGGGGCGAGCGGCTCGAGCGCGTCGGCCTCGCCGTCTCGCCGAGCTCGGGCGCGCTCGTGGCTGCGCACGCCGTCGACGTGGATCGCCGAAAAGAGCGGTGGTATTTGCTCGGTCCGCGCGGCCTCGAGCGCGAGCGCGGCCTCGATCGTGGGGAACGCCGCGCGGTCGGTCGGCGCGCAGGCGGCGGCGTCGAGCTCGACGGCGAGCGCGCCCGGCACGTCGGCGCGGGCGGTCTCGTGCCCCTCGGCGTCGAGCGAGTCGGTCGCGACGCCGAGGCGCACGCGCGCGACGTAGCGCTTGTCGTGCAGGGTCAAGTGCGCCGCGAGCTTGGTCGCCTCGCCCGCGAGCACGACGAGCACGCCGGACGCCATCGGATCGAGCGTGCCCGCGTGGCCGACGCGCCGCGTGCCGAGCGCCCGCCGCGCCTGCGCCACGACGTCGTGGCTCGTCGGGCCGACGGGCTTGTCGACGACGAACACGCCCGCGCGATCACGGCCCGGGAGGGCGGCGCCTCGGCGAGGGGCCGCGGTCACCCGAACCAGACCGAGCGGCGCGACGACACGGCGCGATCGAGCATCCCCTGGATCGTGCCGCGAACGCGCTCGGCGAGGCGGCCGACGGTCACGTCGTCCTCGGCCGCGGCCTCGCCGTGCTCGTCGAACGCGAGCGGCTCGCCGAACTCGATGCGCCACTTGGTCGGCGCGGGCAGCAGGCCGAGCGGGCCGAGCGCGGGGAACGTCGGCGTGACGGGCACGTACGGGAGGCCGAGCGCCTTGGCCGCCGCCTCGACGCGGAGGAGCAGCGGGTTCGCCTCCTCGGCGCCGACGACCGCGCACGGCACGACCGGCGTCCGCGTGCGCAGCGCGAGCCGGATGAAGCCGCCGCGCCCGAAGCGCTGGAGCTTGTAGCGATCCTTGTAGAGCTTGCCCATGCCCTTCGCGCCCTCCGGGAACACGGCGACGAGGCCGCCGCGCGCGAGCAGGCGCGTCGCGTTCTCCTGGCACGCCCGCACCGCGCCGAGGCGGTTCATCGCCGTGCCGACGAAGGGGAGCTGGGAGATGAAGTCCTCGGTCAACCAGCGCAGATCGCGCGCGCCCGCGAGCTCGCGCCGCACCGCCGTGCGCAGCATCACGCCGTCGTACGGGAGCGGCCCGCCCGAGTGGTTCGCGACGACGATGCAGCGTCCGACCCGCGGGATGCGATCGGCGTGCGCGGTCTCGACGCGGAAGTACGTCGTGTAGAGGAAGTCGAGCGCGGGCAGCAGGCGCGCCTCGTAGGCGGCGTCGTAGCCGAGCTCGTCGACCTCGTCGGCGACCGCGCCGAGCCGCTCCTCGAACCGCGGGGCGCCGCGTTCGGAGACCGCGCCTTCGCCCGCGTCCGCGAGGCCGCGGAGCTTCGCCTGGAGGGTCGCGATCTGGCGCTCGAGGTCGGCGCGCTCGCTCGCCTTCGCCGCGCGCTCGCCCGCCGCGGCGGCCTCTGCGCGCTTCGCCGTGACGCTCGCCACGTATGCCTCGAGCGTCTCGCGCGTGACGACGTTCGGCCCCGAAGACTGGAGCGTCGCGTCGTCGCCCGCGGCGCGGCGGCGCGCGCGCAGCGAAGGCTCGTCCACCGCGTCCACGCGCGCCACCCGCGTGTTGGGCGCCACGTCCGACGGCGCAGTCGCCGCGGCGGCAGGCCACGCCGCGACGGTGTCGGCGCGGCTCGTCGGCGGAGCTCCCGGCGCGCTCGCGGCCACGGGCGACATCCCGATCGTCGGCGCGTCGCCGTCGATCGCCGCGACCCCGCTGTCGCGCGTGATGATCGGGCCCTCTCCCGGATCCTCGCTCGTGCTCATGGTGGTGTGCCCCTCACGCCGGCGCGTCCTGCAACAGGTGCGCGTCGCGGAGCCCGCGAGCGCTCACCCAGTCGGCGAGCGCCTCCCGCGTCGTGTACGCCGGCCGGAAGCCGAGCTTCCTCGCGGCTTGCTCGCCGTCGGCCACGCACACGAAGCGCAGGTACCGGAGGAAGCTCGGGGGCACGGGCGACGTGCCCGCGGCCCAGAGCGCCGACGTCAGCGCCTCGGCCACGGGATGGAACAGCGGCAGGGTGCGGCGCGCCGCGAGCTTCACCACGGCCGAGAGCGGGAGCACGCCGCCGCCGACGACGTTGAACACGCCGGGCACGTCGCGATCGAGCGCCAGCTTGAACGCCGTGATCGCGTCCATTTCGTGCACGAACTGCCACAGCGGATCGAAGCCGAGGAGGGTGATCACGACGCGATCGGCGAGGTAGCGCGTGACGAAGTTCTGCACGGTCGGGCCGACGATCGGCGCGGTGCGCAGCACGGTCACGCACACGTCCTTCGCGCGCGCGGCGAACGCCTCGACCTCGCGCTCGGCGGCGATCTTGTCGGCGAAATAGGGCTCGTCGGGGTCGGCGCGCAGGGCGTGCCGCTCGGTGAGGAAGTTCGGGTTGGTGCCGTGCGCGCCGTAGAGCGACGTCTGGCTCCACGTCACGAGCTTCTCGATCGGCGCGTGCCGCGCGCCGGCGAGGAGGTGCATCGTGCCGACCGCCTCGAGCTCGTGCGCCCACGCGGTCGCGCGCGTCGGCGCCGACAAGAACGCGAGGTGCACGAGCGACGTCGCGCGCTCGGCGATCAAGAGCTCGCTCACGGCCTCGGCCGCGCTCGGGCTCGTGAGATCCACGGTGTACGCGCGCGTCTTCGGCCCCGCCGCGGCGCCGCCTCGCTCGGCCGCGCGGGGCGAGATCGTGATCACGCGCGCGACGCTCGCGTCGTCCTCGAGGGCGCCGACGAGGTTCTTTCCGAGGAACGTCGACGCGCCCGTCAGCGCGATCACGCGGCCTGGTTCCGAACGGTCGCGCATGTCGGCGCAACATTACCGGCGCGCCCTCGCGATGAGAAGGCGGCCTCTTCACGCGGTGCGTCGTCTTACGCCTCTGGCGCACTCGTGCAGCGTGAACGGTGTCCGTTGTAGGCCAGAAAAAAGCCCGTACAATCCGAACGCTCCTTGTTCCCTAGCCCGACTGCGCGCCACCCCGGTTGGAGGTCCTTCATGCGTCGTCTCCTCTCGTTCGCCTTGATCTGCTCCGCTCCGCTGTTCACCGGTTGCATGGCCGCGAGCGGTGGCGGCGAGTCGACGCCCGAGGCGATCGGCGACGGCCAAGAGGACATCCTCAACGGCACGCTCGCGAGCACCTTCCCGGAGGCCGTCGTCCTCGACATCTGCTTCGACTCGCAGTGCCACAGCCAGAACGGCGCGGCGTGCTCCGGCTCGCTCATCGCGCCGAACGTCGTGATGACGGCGGGCCACTGCGTCTACGGCTGCCAGGCGGCCGACGGCTGCACGCCGACGACCTCGGCGTACTTCCCGCTCTGGGTCATCACGGCGCCGTTCGCGAACAACGCGCAGGTCTTCGCGACGCAGGGCGTGACGTACGACTGGACGAGCTTGAGCGAGAACGTCAACCCGAACATGCACGACATCGGCCTCGTGTTCCTGCAGACGCCGATCGACATCTCGTCGTACCCGACGCTCCCGAGCTCGCCCGTGAGCGACGGCTCGGCCCTGCAGAACCTCGGCCGCATCCACGACGGCTCGGGCCAGGGCGGCGTGACCGAGACGATGTGGATCGGCCCGCAGGTCACCGTGCGCGGCGCCGGAAACCAGGGCTTCCCGTACGACTACTACGCGCAAGACATCATCGAGTCGGGCGACTCGGGCGGGCCCGACGTCATCCCCGGCACGCACACGATCGCCGCCGTCAACTCGGGCGGCGGTTCGGACGAGGTGCTCGCGCGCACCGACCTCCTCTACAGCTGGATCCAGCAGGAGATCGCGACCAACGGCGGCACGGGCTCCGCGGGCTCGACGGGCGCGACGAGCACGTCGGCGAGCACCGGCACCGGCACGCAGGACTGCAACACGTGCGGCCAAGACGCGACGACCGCGGGCGGCGCCTGCTACAGCCAGATCTCGGCGTGCGAAGCCGACCAGGCGTGCGTCGACCTCTACAACTGCCTCCTCAACTGCACCGACACGACGTGCGAGAACAACTGCGCCAGCCAGTCCACGTCGGGCGCGATCGACGAGTACAACAACCTCGTCACGTGCGTGTACTGCGGCGTCTGCGAGACGGCGTGCGGCTCCGCGGCCGACTGCGCCGGCACCACGACGTCGACCGGCACGACGGGACCGACGGCGACGACGGGCACCTCGAGCGGCTCGATCAGCACGGGCAGCTTCGGGAGCTCGTCGAACGGCGCAGGCGCAGGCAACGGCTCGGGTGCGGGCAACGGATCGGGCGGCAACGGCGCCGGCGGTCACGGCGTGAAGGACCACCCGACGGAGTCGTCCGACGAGTCGGGCGGCTGCTCGATCGCCGAAGGCTCGGGCGGCAGCGCGCTCTCGTGGATCGCGCTCGCGGGCGCGCTCTCGCTGCTCGCGAGCCGCCGTCGTCAGAAGCGCGGCTGAGCGTCGCGTTCGCGCCGCGCGGCCGTGATCGGTCTGCGCGGCGCGCGCGTTTTGTCGCGGCACGCGATGCCGATTGACGCGTGCCATCCCGATCGCGTCGACTGAGACGTGGAGGTTCCATGCGCGTCGTCCGATCGCTCGCCCTCGCCGTCGTGATGCCGCTCGTGGCCGTCGGGTGCTCGCTGCCGCCCGACGATCCCCCGCCGACCGCGGTCGATCGCGCGCCGATCATCAACGGTCAGCGCGACACGACCGACGACGCCGTCGTCGCGGTGCTCTCGTTCGCAAGCAACGGCTACACCGAGTGCAGCGGCACGATCATCTCGACGAACGGCACGACGGGCTACGTGCTCACGGCGGCGCACTGCTGCCCGTCGACGATGCCGCCGCAGATCATCGCGCGCGGCGACTACTACCTGCCGATGCAGCCGGGCGACCCGAACGTGACGTCGTACCAGGTGCTCCAGTACCTCGCGCACCCGAGCTACGTGATCGGCGGCAACGCGAACCAGCCGTTCGACTTCTGCATGATCACGTTCGCGGGCGAGGCGAACATGCCCGTGATCCCGGCGATGACGAGCGCGACCGACGACGTGACGACCGGCTCGGCCGTGACGCAGATCGGCTACGGCCAGACGACCGTGGGACCCGAGGGGTCGGACAACAACACCTACCGCAACGAGGTGCAGAACCACGTCGCCGGGCTCGAGACGGCCTATCAAGCCGTGTATCCGGAGAGCCCGGGTGGCACGTGCTTCGGCGACAGCGGCGGGCCCGACGTCGCGCCCGATTCGAACGGCCAGCTCGCCGTCTATGGCGTGCACTCCAACGTCTACGACGACCACTGTGATCCGAGCGACCCGCAGAGCCAGAACGTCAGCGGCGTGGTCTCCAAGGTGTACGACGACTTCATCGCGACGTACCTCGCCGGGACGCCGCCCGTGCAGGACTGCGACGGCTGCGTCGTGACGTCACAGGGCCCTGGCGGCTCGTGCTCGGCCGAGACGGCGACCTGCGGCGCGAACCCGGACTGCGTGAACCTGATCGACTGCGCGAACCCCTGCACGACGAACACGTGCGTGCAGGACTGCGCGAACGCGAACCCCGCCGGCGTCGCCGACTACAACGCGCTCCTCGGCTGCCTGTGCGAGGTGAGCTCGTGCGGCGACGTGTGCATGTGCGCGCCGACGTCGACGACGACCGCGACGTCGAGCGCCGCGGGCTTCATGACGTCGAGCTCGTCGTCCGGCGCAGGGGGCGCGGGCGGAAGCGCCGAGGCGACGTCGTCGAGCGCGGTGACGACGGGCCCGACGACGGTGGCGTCGACCGGCGCCGTGCACCCCGGCAGCGCCGCGGGCGCCGGGGGCGCGGACGCCGCCTCCGAGAGCGACGACAGCGGCGGCTGCGCGACGACGACCGCGCCCGCGTCGAACGCGCTCGGCTTCGCGCTCGGCCTCGCGGCGCTCGCCCTCGCCCGGCGTCGCAGGTCCGATCGCTGAGGCGCGTCGCTACGGCGGCGGGCACGTGAGCCCGAGCCACGTCACGAGCGCGCCGTGTTGCAGGAACAGGTCCGCGTCGGTCGGCCCGGCGCCGCAGCGCGAGCAGCTCGCGAGCGCGACGGAGAGCAGGGCGGCGGCCCGCGCCGCGCGGATCAAGCGCGGAGCTCTCGCCGGAGCACCGGGTAGGGCGCGAAGTCGCTCACCTCGACGAAGCCGCTCGCCGTGAAGGCGCCCACGGGACCCGTCCAGAGCTCCTCGTCGCGCACGGCCTCGGCCGGCCTGCGCGGGAACGCCTCGATCGCGCGCGCGCCCGACGCTTTGGCGACGGCGACCGCGCCCGCTACGAGCGCCCGCGCGACGCCGCGCCGCCTGTGCAGCGGATGGACGAGCACGCACCCGAGCGTGTAGACCCCCGCGCGATCGCCGCCGAAGCAAGGCAGGTTCTTGTAGAGGCGCCGCGCGTAGATCTTCGGCACCGACTCCGCGGGGGAGAGCTTCGCCCAGCCGACGATCGCGTCGCCTTCGATCGCGACGACGCCGTGCGCGTCGGGCGCGTCGCGCTCGAGGCCGGACGCCATCTCGGCGCGATTGTCCGCCGGCGCGCCGGCGCACCGGGCCAGCCAGTCGTTGTTGGTGCCCTCGAAGTGCCAGAAGCGACAGAAGCAGGGCGAGCCGGCCGCGTCGAAGAGCGCGGTGAGCAGCTCCGCGTGCGCGGACGTCGCGGCCTCGACCCTCACGGCGTCGCCCGCGGCGGCGGCGGACGGCGGCCGCGCGCAGGCGAGACGCGCTCGAACGCGTGGGCGAGGGCGAAGAGGCGCGCCTCGGCGAACGGAGGGCCGATGAGCTGCAGGCCGACGGGCAGCTCGGGGCTCGTCGCGGTCGCCGCGAGCGGCGCGCACGGCACGCTCATCGCGGGGAGCCCCGCGAGGCTCGCAGGCAGCGTGTACACGTCGGCCAGGTACATCGCGAGCGGGTCGTCGACCTTCTCGCCGAGCGCGAACGCAGCCGTCGGCGAGACCGGCGCCGCGATCGCGTCGACGTCGGCGAACGCCGCCTCGAAGTCGCGCCGCACGAGCGTCCGAGCGCGCTGCGCCCGCAGGTAGTACGCGTCGTAGTAGCCCGCCGAGAGCACGTACGTGCCGAGCAGGATGCGGCGCGTGACTTC
>DASYCF010000657.1:0-6926 GCA_036500365.1 Byssovorax sp. | reverse complement strand
AAGAGAGGGCGCGGGCCGGGCGCGGGCCGGGCGCGGGCTCGTGGAGGAGGGCTTCCCGTCGCTCCCACGGTCCGAGGGGCGCCGACGGCTCGCGCGGGCTCAGGTGAAGTGGAGCCGGAGGGCCGGAGGTGGAGCCGAGGTGGAGCTGGGGCCGTGCGACTATGCGGCGCCGCCGGGGATCTCCTGCGGATCGACCAGGCCGTGGCGGCGCCAGCCGGTGCGGAGGAGCCACGTCGACGCGGGGGTGACGGTCTCGCCCCAAGGCCCGTGTGTCGGGAGGCGCGGCGCGGTCCAGCCCTCGAAGCACGGGCTGGAGGAGCACGCGTCGAGGGCGCGTGACAGCGGCTCGCGCCGAGCGGCAGCGTGATGACGCGCGTTGAGGAGCACGTACGCGAGCGCGTTGCGGGTCTGCCGGGGGGAGCGCAGCGGGACACCGTGATAGCGGTCGGCGAACACGCTCCCGCGGCGGCTGAAGACACGGTTCACGGCCTTGGCGAAGCGGATACAGAGCCCTTGGACGCCGCGAGACAGCGCCCTCTCACTCTCCGGCTCGACGATGAGGTGCAAGTGATCGCGCTGCGCTGACCACTGGACGAGCCGCACGCCGAGCCGGTCCCGCGCGGCCTTGAAGACGCGCCACACGACCTGCATGCCCACCTGTGAGCGGAGATTCGGCACATCACGACGCAATCGCAGCGTGACGTGCACGGGCGTGCGCCCATCGACGCGCGGGCGCGGCCGATGCGTGACGCCGACTCCTTGCCGCCCGTCCGCGCGCTTGCGCCCCGCCCCCTCGCGAGCTCCACCCCGCCTGGAGAAGACGAGGCTCGTTTGACTCATCGTTCGTGTCATCGTTTGAATAGCATATATCCTATTTCGATAACGTCAATGGCAATACTTCAGAATCGACCTCGGTAGTTGAATCATTCTCGGGCGATGGCCACCGAGCCCTGCATCTCGGCCCACGCCCCATCCCCATTCACCCATCCCCATCGCCCATCCCCCATCTCCCTTTTCACAGCCAATCCCCAGGCCCTTGCCAGCAAGCGCAGCCATCTTGTATCAGGCGGCAACAGCGGGCCGGGCGCACGCCCGGCATCAGCCACACTCGCGCCGAGCGCCTCAGTTGCGCTGCGCCGCGATCGCCCGCTCCCGCTCGACGGCCTTGGCGGCCTCGTTGCACCAGACTTCGCGCCCGTCCGGCGCGAGTCGCACGATGTCGCCACGCTCGCCGAACAGCAGAATGTCCCCGTCGGGCGTGGGCGCGAGCGTCATCGACTTATGCACGAGGGCGCGCGTGCGCTCGGGCGAGAGCAGGGCCCACGCTCCGGCAGGTGTGACACGGAGCAGCGCGGGCGCCCCGGGCACGAGCAGGAGCGCCCCACCGTCACGCTCTGCGAACACGCGCGTCATGATGAGGTCGGCCGCGTCGAGATGGACGGGCTGCGTCCACGTCATACTACCCTCCGGCGATTGCCCGCGTAGAGTCACTGCCAAGGTCGTCCGCTCCTCAATCAGCGCGAAGGTGCTGCCGTCCCGACCCGGGACGAACCTTACGCAGCCGCTTGGCGCCATCGGATTCTGGATGGAAGGCCCGCGCCCGCCGAGGAGCTGGTCGAAAAACCCTCGTGGTTTCGGCGTCTCCACCTGTCGGTACAGGCTCAACGGTTCTCCGCCGAGGCCGAGTCGCAGGATGCGCCAGCCCGGGATGCCCTCGACGTCGAGGAACGACACCAAGACGGAGGCGTCTTGGACTGCATACGACGTGAAACCGCCCCGCGGGAAGGTCGGCGTCGGGGAGGTGCACCGTCGCCTGACAGAACTTGCACGCGAAGACGCGCGCCGAGCCGTCGGCCGGGAGCGCGCCGCCGCAGCTCGGGCACGCGATCGCGACGGGCTCTTTCTGCGGCTGCGCTCGATCGAACGCGAGATCCACGTCCTCGCCCACGAAGCAGGCGACGCCCGTCGTGATCGTCGGCAGCGCGCGCGTGAGGATCGAGCGGCGGCATTTCGTGCAGCCGAGCCAGCCGCTCGGCTTCGCGCTCGCGGCGGCGGCCTCGGGCGCGATCGCGTCGGCGCAGGCGACGCAGCGCGGCGGCTCGCGGCGGTAGACGCGCCGACACACGCCCTCGGGGCTGTCGAACGAGGCGTCGCGCTGCTCGCCCTCGCGCATGGCGGCGGCCTCTTCGAGCGGCGCGCGGAGGAGCTCACGCCACCGCTCGACGCCGAGGCTCACCGTTCGGCCGCAGCTGCCGCACGTGACATGAGGCGTGATCGCGTTCAGCGCGACGGGCGCGTGGCACGCGACGCATTGCAGCGATAGCTCGAGTCGAAGAGGGATCATGGCCAGAGACTCCTTGGTGGGGTCGGTTACAATGACGCCGCGAACGCGCGGCCGAACTCCAGAGGGGAAGGCCGCGCGCCGGCGTCGCGGGCGGTCGCCGCGCGGAGCAGCTTCGCGACGGCGGCGGGGAACGGCCGGAGGCGCTCGGCGTCCTCGAACGGGTCGCGGCGCATGTGCGCGACGACGCGATCCCGCAGCGCCTCGAGCTCGTCGAAGAACGCGCGCCCGGTCGTCAGGTTGTAGATGGTCGCCGCGAGCGCGTAGACGTCGGAGCGCGGGTCGAGCTCCACGGGGTCGAGCACCTGCTCGGGCGCCATGTAGCCCGCGGTCCCCGCGACGAACCTGCCGCCGACGCCGGCGGCGACCTTGATCGCGCGCACCATGCCGAAGTCGATGACGACGGTCGCGAGCGGCTGGGCGATGCCGGGGTCGCGGTGCTTCAGCGGGTCGAAGCGCTCGCCGCCGCCGAGCGGCAACCGCAGCCACAGGTTCGCGGGCTTGATGTCGCGGTGCACGAGGCCGGCGCCATGGAGCGCCGCGAGGCCGGCGCACGCCTCGCTCACGACCTGGCGCAGCTCGAACAGGGTCATCGGTCGCGCCTTCGCGTACTCGCGCAGATCGGCGCCGATCAAGTACTCGAGCACGAGGAACGGCATGCCGTCGGACACGCCGCGGTCGATGATGTTGGCGACGTTCGGGTGATAGAGCCCGGCGAGCGCGTTCGCCTCCTCGACGAACGACGCGAGGATCGCGTCGCGCTCGACGTCGGTCGCGCTGGCGAGCGCGTCGGCCTTCGGGATCTTGAGGACGAAGAGGCGGCTCTTGCCGGGCTTCTTCACGAGCCACACCGAGCCGACGCCGCCTTCGCCGAGCGGCTTCACGAGCTCGTAGCCCTCGATGATCTTGGGCTCCTTCTTCTTCGGCGCGGGCGGCGGCGGCGGCGTGCGCCGGATGGCGCCGCCGATCGCGTACTCGAGGAGCGACGACGCGACGGGGCCGAGCGACGCGAACCACACGTCGAGCATCGAGAGGTCGCGGCCGCGGATGGCGCGCGCGACGAGCGCGGCGACGCGGCCCGCGTTCTCCTGCGACTGCGCCTCGGCCTGGCCCTCGGTCGACGGGTGGAGCGCGGTGACGGGGTTCGCGAGCGCGCGCTGCAGGCGCTCGCCGGCGTAGACGAGGCCGACGCACATGACGTCGAGGTTCGGCTTCATCCCCGAGGCGGACGCGAACTCCTCGACGGCCTGCGCGAGCGCGGCGAGGGCGCGCGCGAGCTCGGTGTCCTCGGCGTGGAGCGCGGCGAGCGCCTCCTCGGCGACGTAAGGCCAGCCCTCGTCCTCGTGCGCGCTCGAGATCGCGGTGCGCAGCGCCTCGGCGTGCTCGCAGCACCGGGCGAGCGCGCCGTCGGCCATCATCGGGAGCGCGGTCGCGAGCTGGAGCAGCACGGCAGGGCGATCGATGACGAGCGCCCACCACGCGGCGAAGGGGCCGAGCCAGCGCACGTCGTCGACCTCGCCGAGCGCGGTGCCGCGCGTCGTGTCGACGAGCCGCCAGAACAACGTCGACAGCGCGTTCGACAGCGCGCGCGGGAGCTCGCGGGACCCGTCGACGAGGCCCTCCACCTTGCGCAGCCACAGGCACGTGTCGTGCGCCGTCTGGCCGCGCGCCTCGTTGCCCTCGTCGCCGCACGCGTCGAGCGCGTAGCCGCCGAGGCGCACGGCGAGCACCTCGAGCGCGAGCTCGGCGCGGACGTCGCGGCTGCCTTCGTCGTCGCGGCGCTCCTTGACGAGATCGAGGATCTCGGACGGCGCCCGCGCGAGGATCTTCCACGTCTCGTCGAGGTCGGGCGCCTCGCTTTTGTCGCCGGTCGGGCGCGTCGCGAGCAGCGGATCCCAGAGGCGGAGGGCGAACGCGCGCGCCGAGCCCTCGAGCGCGTTGAGCGCGGCGGCGCGGTGGCGCAGCGTGCCCGCGCCGACGGCGATGCGCCGCGCCTCGTTGAACGTCGTCGCGATCGAGCCGGCGAACCGAGCGGCGCGCGCGTCGGCCTCCTCGTCGTCGTACTGCGCGGCGAGCCGCACGAGGTTCTCGAGGCCGAGCTCGAGGTCGAGCGGATCGCGCTCGGCGCCGTCGACGACGTCGGTGATCGCGGTGACCTCGATCCAGCGGCGCGACTCCTCGAGCGACTCGGCGCGCGTGCGGCGCGCGACCTCGCGCAGCGTGCGCATCACGCGGTCGACCTCGGGCTCCGCGACGCCGCGCCGGACGACGGTCGCGAGGCCGCGCGCGAGGGCCCGCGCGGCGATCGCGCCGCCGTCGCCCGCGAGCACGCGCGCCGCGAGCCGATCCCAGAGCTTGCGCCGTTCGAAGAACAGGTACGGCGTCGCGGCGGCGACGGCGGCGAGCACCCAAGCCTCTTCTTCGGGCGAGTCGAGGATGGCGGCGAGCTGGCTCGAGAGGAACGCGAGGCGCTCCTTCGGCAGCGAGGCGAGCGCGGTCGTCGCGCGTTGGCGCAAGACCTGCGACGCGCCGAACACCCAGTCGAGGAGGGTGCCCTCGAGCTGCTCGAGGACGCCGGTCAAGCGGCCGAGCGCGCGCGCGGCGTGCACCCAGACGAGCGGCTCGGGGTGGAGCAAGAGCGGCTGCAGCACCTGGAGCGTCCGCCCGACGAGCTCGGGATCGGCCGTGTGCGACATGCCGCCGACGGCGATCTCGAGGCAGCGCGCGGCGAGGACGCGGCCGCGGAGTGCGCCGTGCGCCGGCGCGTGCACGAGCGCGTCGAACGTGGCGCTCGAGCCCCAGATCCAGCGGCCGAGCGCGGGCACCTCGAGCGCGCTCGCACCGGCCTCCCACAGGAGGATCTCGAGCCGCGCGCGCGCCTCGGCGTTCTCTTCGCGAGCGAGCGCCGCGCCGTCGCCGAGGAGCGGCGCGCACGCGAGCGCGTCGAGCAGCGGCCCCTCGACGACGCGCGCGCGGGCCGCGTCGAGCGCGCGATCGCGCAGATCGTCGAGCCGTGCGGCCGCGGCGAGCGTGGGCGCGATGTCGAGGTCACGCCGAAACGCGACGGCCCGCGCCCACGCGACGACCGCGAGCCCCTCGATGCCGTCGAGCCACGACGCGATCTGCGCCGCGCCCTCGGGCTCGCGCGCGAGCGCCGGCAAGGCGGCTTGCACGACGTCCGCCGCGGCGCGCAGCGTCGGCTCGAGCTGCATCGCCGCGGCGGCGCTGTCGAGCGTCGTCGCGCCGCCGGCGAGGCGCTCACGGAGCGCGCCCTCGAGGTCGGGACGCGCGGCGAGCGCCTCGGTGATCGCGACGAGCGCGGCTTGGACGTCGTGGGCAGCCATCGCGAGCGGCGAATGTACTGCAACGCCGCGCGCGACGCGAAGCGGCCGGCGGTCGCCGGCCTACTGGTCGCAGACGAGGACGCCGTTCGTCACGGTGAACATGTCGCCCGTGGACGCGCCGACGAGGCCGGTGCAGGCGATCTTCGCGCGCAGGCACGTGCCGTCCGGCCGCACCGCGTCGACGTGCATCGTGCACGCGCCCCCTGGAGAGAGCGGATACTCGGCGAGCGTGCTCGAGCTCGGGAGGAAGCTGTCCGAAGAGCCGTTGTCGATCACGACGTCGACGTCCACGTCGGCGCCCGCCATCAAGCTGCCAGCCCCGGACGCGACCGCGCTCCAGTACTCCTCGGGGTGGAACGCGCCGGTCGCGTCGAAGTAGCCGGCGCGGTGGCCCTCGACGAAGTATTTGCCCTGCTCGTCCGGAGGGAAGCTCATGCCGGCGACGCCGCAGATCGTCTGAGGCAAGGACCAGGAGCCCTGGAAGCTGCCGCCCGTCATCGTGACGTCGACCGTGTCCATGTCCGGGTAACCCGGGAAGGGATCGCAGCCCGAGCCCATGCCGGTTCCGACCGACGCCGACGACGAGACTGCCATTCCGCCTGCGCCCACGGACGAGCTGACCGCGCTCATGCCGCCGACGCCCATGCCGGTCGCGGAGGACGAGGTGCCGTGGCCGCCGACTCCAGTGCCGATCGAGGTGGTGGTCATTCCGCCGACTCCGACGCTCGTGGTGCTGAAGCCGCCCATTCCGCCGACGCCCATGCCGGTCGCGGAGGAGACGCTGACGGCCATCCCGCCGACGCCGAAGCCGCCCATGCCGGTGGCGGACGAGGAGACGGCCATGGGGCCGACTCCGACGCTGCTCGTGCCGTGGCCGCCCATGCCGGTCGCGGAGGAGACGCTGACGGCCATCCCGCCGACGCCGAAGCCGCCCATGCCGGTGGCCGACGAGACGCTCACGGCGCCGTGGCCGCCGACGCCCATCCCGGACGAGACGCTGACGGCGTGCGAGCCGGTGGTGCCGGTCGTCACCGTGGTCCCGCTCTGCATGTCCGAGCCGGTGTCGCTCGCGCCGCCGCCGCCCTGGTTGCCGTCGCCGAGGTCCTGCGAGAGATCGCAGGCCGTGAGCGCAGCGGTCATCGTGACCGCGGAGATGAAGACGAGTCCACGCATGTCGAAGCTCCTCTTGCGGGCCATGTCGGCCCGCGTGCTCTTCGTTTGTCGGCGTCGCCCGGGTCCGT
>DASYCF010000656.1:0-3027 GCA_036500365.1 Byssovorax sp. | reverse complement strand
GTCCTCGCCGGCGAGCGCGACGCCGATCGGCACGACCAGCCCGCGCGAGCCCGAGATGCGCGCCGCGAGGTCGGCCGCGCTCGGCGCCGCCGCGAGGGCGCTGCGGGCGATCGCGCGCGCCGGGGCGACGCGCACCGGATCGAGCTCGAAGCGGCGCTCCGCTGCGATCGAACGCGCGGGACCTGCGACGACGAACCCGACCCCGAGGTACTGCAGCACGCCGAGCGCGACGCCGTCGACGTCGATGCCCGGGCCGACGCCGTGCGGCGCCGGGAACGTGAGACCGAACGCTTCGACCTCGAGCTCCTTCGGCGGGATGCCGTGGCCGAACAGCCGGAAGACGCGGCGGCCGACGGCCGTCTTCGACTGCACCGCGAGGAGCCCGAGCGTGAGCCGCCGGGCGCCCTCCGCCGACATGCGGAAGAGCAGCGGCTTGAAGAGCGGGTGGTACGTCCAGTCGGGCACGCGCGCCCAACGTACCGAAGCCGCCGCGAGCCGCCTACTCGCCCGTCACGCCGTCGGTCGGCGCAGCGTGATGGCCTGCTCGGGGCACGCTTCGACGCACTTGCCGCAGCTCTCGCACGCGGCGGCGCGCGGCGTGTAAGCGGTCTTGTTCCCGTGCGCCCGGCTCTTCAGCTTGCCGAAGAACGAGAGCGACGCGAAGTCGTCGTCGGTGATGCGGCCGACCTCGAACACGTCGAGCGGGCACACGCGCACGCAGTCGGCCTTGCCCTCGCACTTGGCGCGGTCGATCACGGGCACGAGCGCGCCGGGCTCGCCTCGACACTCGGAGCTCTGCTTCATGAAGCGCGACGCTCGCACGCCCGTGTGAAGCCCGCTCGCGGTGCCGTGCGAAGAACCGCAAAGGCGTGTAGCGTGCGCCGCATGAAGACAAAGCAAGGGTCGCCGCGCGCGGCCCTCATCGTCGCGTGCGCGGCCGCCGTCACGGCGGCGGCCTTCGCCTGGGGATGCGGGAGCGACGCGCCGTCGCAAGGGCCGTCGGTGACGACGCCGCTGCCGTCGCCGACGACGAGCGCCTCGGTCGCCGTGCCGCCGGCGCCTACGCCGCCGCCGAACATGCCGCCGCCGCCGACCTGACGCCGTGACGGCGGCCGTCGCCCCGCCCGGCACGAGCGACGCGCCCTCGGGGCCACGCGCGCGAGCAGGCTGGCTGCGCGGCCCCGCGTTCGACGTCGCGTTCACGGCGGGCCCGTTCGCGCTCGCGCTGCTCTTCGGGGCCTTCGCGTCGCGCTCCCAGGCGGCGTTCGTCGCGGCGGTGTGGATCGACGTGTGGCTCCTCGCCTATCCGCACGTGCTGTCGACGTTCACGCGCATCGCCGTCGACGCAGCGAGCCGGCGCGCGCACCGCTTCTTGCTGGTCGGCGCCCCGCCGATCGTGCTCGCCGTCACCGCGTCGGTCGCGTGGCTCGGCGGCGCCGTCGGGCTGAACTCGCTCTACTACTACGCGCAGACGTACCACTACACGATGCAGAGCTACGGGCTCGCGCGCGCGTATCGGCGGAGCGCGGGCGGCCCGGCGCGTGACCTCGCGACCGACGCGGTCGTGTTCGCGTTCCCGATCTGGGGCGTGCTCCACCGCGCGTCGAGCGGGCAATCCAGCTTCTACGGCGCGCCGCTGCTGGTGCCGCCCGTCCCTGCGTGGGCAGCGACGATCGCCGGGATCGCCGCGCTCGGCGCGCTCGCCGCGTGGATCGCGCGGCGCGCGCGATCGCCCGAGCGGCGCGAGATCGGCGGGGCGATGTACGTCGCGTCGCACGTGCTCGTCACCGTGCTCGGCTACGTCGTCGTGCGCGACGTGACGCTCGGGTGGCTGCTCGTCAACGTGTGGCACAACGCGCAGTACCTGATGTTCGTGTGGTCGCGGAACGTGGATCGGCACGGCGACGCGGCCGACGCGCCGGGCTTCGCGTCGCTCCGCCGCGCCGATCGTGCGCTCCCGTACGCCGCCGTCTGCCTCGCCGCGTCGACGGCGTTCTACCTCGCCCTCGGGAGGTTCGGAGCGGCGCTCGCGTGGACCGCGCTGCCGGCGCTCCTCGTCCTCCACCAGTCGGTGAACTTCCACCACTACCTCGTCGACGCGTTCATCTGGCGGCGCCGATCGCCGTCGCCCGTCGGCAACCTCCCGACTTCGAACCCGCGCGCGGCGAGCGGCCACGGCGCCGCGCGCCCGCGGGCGATCGCGAAATAGCTGCGAGCGGCGACGGACTTCGGGGCAGACTCCGCCCGTGACGACGGTCGAGGGTGACATCGAGGAGCTCCTGCGCGTGATCCAGCGCGAGCTCGGGGCCGCCTCCGTGCGGATCGACGAGCCGGTGGAGGCCACCGACGACGATCCGCTCGAGCTCACGGCGGCCGTGCCTGCGGGTCGACGCGTCGTCGTGCGCTTCGGGGCGGAGCCCTCGGACCGGGCGGCGGCGGCCGCCAAGCTCGCGCTCCTCGTCGACGGGTTCCGCGACCTGCTCTCGGGCGATCCGCCGCGACCGCCGCGCGAGCACGACGCGGACGCGCTCCAAGACGCGCTCTCTGCGCTCGCGACGCGGGCCGGCGCGCGTGACGCCGTCGTCATCGACGCGCACTCGCCGATCGTGTGGGGCTCGTCGGGCCAGCTCGTCGAGGACTCGGCGCCCGTGATCGCGCTGTCGAGCGCGTGGCGCGACGCGCTCGGCGCCGACGAGGTGCTGCGCACGGCGGATCGCTTCGGCGTGTCGGCGTCGTTCGAGGTCGAGCCCGAGGCGGACGCCGCAGCGCTCATCCCGCGCTCGATTTGCCTCACGCGCCGCGTCGCGCCGCTCCGCGCCGAGGGCGAGTCGCTCGAGCTCGCGATGGCGAACCCCGGCGACTTCGAGGCGCTCCACGACGCCGCGCTCGCGACGGGGCTCTCGATCACGCCGGTCGCCGCGCCGGGCGCCGCGATCGCGACGTTCGCGGGGCGACGCGCGCCCGACGTCGCCCCGGCCGAGGCGAGCGCGGCGCGCGCGGCGTTCGCGGCCGCGCAGCGCGACGCGT
>DASYCF010000655.1:0-15613 GCA_036500365.1 Byssovorax sp. | reverse complement strand
GCTCCTCGACGAGCGCGCGCTGACGCCCGCGAACCCCATCAACCCGCAGCGCCTGTTCTGGAGCCTCTCGCAGCGCTTGCCCGACGGCTGCATCCTCGCCGCCGACTCCGGGTCGTCGTGCAACTGGTTCGCTCGTGATCTGAAGTTCCGGCGCGGCATGATGGCGACGGTCTCCGGCAACCTCGCGACCATGGGCTGCGGCGTGCCGTACGCCATCGGCGCCAAGTTCGCCTTCCCGGGCCGGCCCGTGATCGCCACCGTCGGCGACGGCGCGATGCAGATGAACGGGATCAACGGGCTCATCACGATCTCCAAGTATTGGCGGGAGTGGTCGGACCCGCGCCTCGTCATCCTCGTGCTCAACAACCGCGACCTCAACCAGGTCACGTGGGAGATGCGCGCCATGGCCGGCGATCCGAAGTACGCCGCGTCGCAGGAGCTGCCGGAGCTTCCGTACGCGAGCTACGCCGAGCTGCTCGGGCTTCGAGGGATCCGGGTGACGGCGCCCGGCGAGATCGACACGGCGTGGGACGCGGCGCTCGCGGCCGACCGGCCGGTCGTGATCGACGCGTGGACGGACCCAGACGTGCCCACGCTCCCGCCCCACATCACGCTCGACGAGGCGAAGTCGTTCGCGCTCGCGATGTTGGGTGGTGACCCAGACGCGGGAGGTGTCATCGTTCAGACGCTTCAGAACATCTTCCCTTCCCTGTCGATGTCGGAGCGGTCATGAGCGCGGCCGTCGCGCCACGGAGCGACGATGGCGGTCCACACGTCGAGCGCCTCGACGTCGCCGTCTACCGCATCCCGACGGACGAGCCGGAGTCCGACGGGACGCTGCAATGGGATGCGACGATGATGGTCGTCGTCCACGCCAGCGCCGGGGGGCAGCGCGGCGTCGGCTACACCTACGCGAGCGCGGCGGCCGCATCGGTGATCCGGGACGTGCTCGCGCGCGAGGTCGTCGGTCTCGCGGCGACCGCCGTCCCGCAGGCGCACGCGGCCATGATCGCGGCGATTCGCAACCTCGGGCGAGGGGGGGTGTGCGCGATGGCGATCGCCGCCGTGGACGCCGCGCTTTGGGACCTCAAGGCCCGCATCCTCGGCGTGCCGCTCGTCGCGCTGCTGGGCACGGCGCGCGCCAGCGTGCCCGTGTACGGGAGCGGGGGCTTCACGTCGTACTCCGTCGCGCGCCTGTGCGATCAGCTCGGCGGCTGGGCGCGCGAGGGCATCGGCCGCGTGAAGATGAAGGTCGGCCGCGATCCGGCCGCCGATCTCGAGCGGGTCGCGGCCGCGCGCGAGGCCGTCGGGCCGGCCGTCGAGCTCTTCGTCGACGCCAACGGCGCGTACGACCGCAAGCAGGCCCTCGGCCAGGCCGCCGCGTTCGCCGCGCACGACGTGCGCTGGTTCGAGGAGCCCGTGCCCTCCCACGATCTGGACGGGCTCGCGTTCGTCCGCGCCCGCACGCCGCCCCAGATGGAGGTCACCGCCGGCGAATACGGCTACGACCCCGTGTATTTCCGGCGGATGCTCGCGGCCGGGGCCGTCGACGTTCTGCAGGCCGACGCGACGCGGTGCGCGGGCATCACGGGTTTCCTCCAGGTCGCGGCGCTCTGCGAGGCGTGGAGCGTCTCGCTCTCCGCCCACTGCGCGCCCTCGATCCACGCGCACACCTGCTGCGCCGCCGGCGCCGTTCGCCACCTCGAGTACTTCCACGACCATGTGCGCATCGAGCGCATGCTCTTCGACGGCGCGCTGACGCCCGAGGGCGGCGCGCTCTGCCCCGACCTCTCGCGGTGCGGCTTGGGCATCGAGCTCAAGCAGCCAGACGCCGCCCGCTACCTCGTCGAGGGGAGTCGATGACGACGCCAATCGCGCATCGCCACCTCCCCACGCTGCGCCGCACCGCCGACGACGGCGCGCAGGCGGAGGCCCTCGCCGCCGAGCTTCGGAGGGAGATCCGCGGGGACGTGCGCTTCGATCGCGGCAGCCGCGCGCTCTACGCGACCGACGCGTCGAACTACCGTCAGGTGCCCATCGGCGTCGTCCTGCCCAAGGACGCCGACGACGTGGTCGCGACCCTCGCCGCATGCCATCGCCGCGACGTGCCCGTCCTGTCGCGCGGCGGTGGGACGAGCCTCGCGGGCCAGTGCTGCAACGTCGCGGTCGTGATGGACATGTCGAGGCACATGAACCGGATCCTCGAGATCGACCCGGAGCGTCGGACGGCGCGCGTGCAGCCCGGGGTCGTGCTCGACACGCTGCGCGACGCGGCCGAGGAGCATCACCTCACCTTCGGGCCGGACCCTGCGACCCACAGCCATTGCACGCTCGGCGGCATGATGGGCAACAACTCGTGCGGCGTGCACGCGCTGATGGCGGGCAAGACGGTCGACAACGTCGACGAGATGGAGATCGTCACCTACGACGGCGTGCGGATGCGCGTCGGCGCGACGAGCGAAGAAGAGCTCGCCGCGATCGGGCGCGAGGGAGGCCGCCGCGGGGAGATCTACCGCGGCCTCGCGCGCCTCCGCGACCGGTACGCCGGCCTCGTGCGCGACAGGTACCCGCACATCCCGCGGCGCGTCTCCGGCTACAACCTCGACCAGCTCCTCGCGGAGAACGGCTTTCACGTCGCGCGCGCGCTGGTCGGGTCGGAGTCGACGTGCGTCACGATCCTCGAGGCCACGCTCCGCCTGATCCCGAGCCCGCGGTCGCGCTACCTCGTCGTCGCGGGGTACCGCGACGTGTACCACGCGGCCGACGACGTCCCGGAGGTGCTCAAGAGCAAGCCCATCGGCCTCGAGGGGATCGACGACGTGCTCGTCGACCTGATGAAGCAGAAGGCCCTGCACGCGGACTCCGTGAAGCTGCTCCCGGAGGGCAAGGGCTGGCTCTTCGTCGAGTTCGGCGACGACGATCCCGCCGGCGCCGAGGCGCAGGCGCGCGCGTTCATGGCGCGTCTCGCCGCGCGCCGCGACGCGCCGAGCGCGAAGATGTTCGACACGGAGAACGCCAAGCTCTTCTGGAAGGTGCGGGAGGCGGGCCTCGGCGCGACCGCGCGCAACCCCGGCGCGCGCGACGCGTCGCCAGGGTGGGAGGACGCCGCGGTCCCGCCCGAGGTCGTCGGCAAGTACCTGCGTGAGTTTCGCGCGCTGCTCGGTCGCTACGACTACTCCTGTGCGCTCTATGGCCACTTCGGCCAGGGCTGCGTTCATTGCCGCATCGACTTCGATCTGCTGACCCACAGCGGCATCGCCAAATGGCGCGCCTTCCTCCACGAGGCGGCGCACCTCGTCGTGCGGCACGGCGGCTCGCTCTCCGGCGAGCACGGCGACGGCCAGGCCCGTGGCGAGCTCTTGCCGATCCTGTTCGGAGACGAGCTCGTCAGCGCGTTCCACGCGTTCAAGTCCCTCTGGGATCCGGCCTGGAAGATGAACCCCGGCAAGGTCGTCGAGCCGCGGCGCGTCGACGAGAACCTGCGCTTCGGGACGGCATACGACCCGCCCGCGCCGGAGACGCACTTCAAGCTCCCCGACGACGACGGCAGCTTCGCGCGCGCCACGACCCGCTGCGTGGGCATCGGCAATTGCCGCCGCGAGGGCGGCGGGACGATGTGCCCGAGCTACATGGCGACGCGCGAAGAGCAGCACTCGACGCGCGGTCGCGCGCGCCTCCTCTTCGAGATGCTCGAGGGGGACGTGCTCCGCGGCGGGTGGCGCGACGAGAGCGTGCGCGAGGCGCTCGACCTCTGCCTCGCGTGCAAGGGCTGCAAGGGCGAATGCCCCGTCGAGGTCGACATGGCAACGTACAAAGCCGAGTTCCTCTCTCATTACTATGCTGGGCGACTGCGGCCGCGCGCGGCGTACAGCATGGGCTTCATCGACGTCTGGGCCCGCCTCGCCGCGAAGGCGCCGAGCCTCGCGAACTTCGTCATGGCCGCTCCCGTGCTCGCCTCGGCGGCGAAGCTCGTCGGCGGCGTCGCGCCGCAGCGCCGAATGCCGCGCTTCGCGGCCCAGACGTTCAAGTCGTGGTTTCGGAGCGCCGACCACGCGGCGCCGGGCAAGCCCCGCGTCATCCTCTGGCCGGACACCTTCAACAACGCGTTCCACCCGGAGGTCGCCATCGCGGCGACGCGCTTCCTCGAAACCGCTGGCTACGAGGTCACCCTACCGAAAGAGCACCTCTGCTGCGGCCGCCCCCTTTACGATTTCGGCTTCCTCCACCGCGCGAAGCGGCTGCTGCGGCGCACCCTCGACGTCCTGCACCCGGACATCGCCGCGGGCGTGCCCGTCGTCGGGCTCGAGCCGAGCTGCGTGGCCGTCTTCCGCGACGAGCTGGTCAATCTCTTCCCGCACGACGAGGACGCCAAGCGCTTGAGCCACCAGACGTACGCGCTCTCCGAGCTCCTCGTTCAAGGGCCGGTGCGCGTCGAGCTGCCCTCGATCGGCGGCAGGGTCCTCCTCCACGGGCACTGTCATCACAAGTCGATCCTGGGTATGCGCGACGAGCTCGCCGTGCTCTCGCGCCTCGGTCTCGAGGTCGACGCGCCCGAGCCGGGCTGCTGCGGTATGGCGGGCTCGTTCGGCTTCGAGCGGAGCCACTACGACCTCTCCAGGCAGGTGGGCGAGCGCGCCTTGCTCCCCGCGGTGCGGGCCGCCACGGCCGATACGGTCATTCTGGCCAACGGGTTCAGCTGTCGCGAACAAATCGAACAGTCGACGTCCAGGCGGCCGGTCCACCTCGCGGAGGTCCTCAGTGCCGCGATCGCGCGAGGGGTTCGAGCGACGCAGGTCGACGCCCTGGTCGAGGTACCTCGGAAGCGGGCTAAGGACGTCCCGCGCGCGAAGGCCACGTCATGAGTCGAACGACCGATCCCGGGACCCTTCGCGACCGCGTCGTCGACGTGCGCTGCGATCTCTCCGTGCCGCCGACGCCCCTCGTCCACCACTGGGAGTCGTGCGTCGGGAGCGGCCACGCGGCGCTCTGTTTGCGCGCCGATTGGCAGGCTCAGATGGCGCGCGCGCACCGCGAGCTCGGCTTCGAGCGGGTGCGATTCCACGGGATCCTCTCCGACGACGTGGGCACGCTCGTCGACGTGGGCGGCAAGCTCGTCTACTCGTTCCACAACGCGGACCTCATCTTCGACTACCTGCTCTCGATCGGCGTCCGCCCCTTCGTCGAGCTGTCGTTCATGCCCTCCGCGATCGCCTCCGGCGACGTGACCGTCTTCTCGTACCGCGGCAACGTCACCCCGCCGAGGTCGATCGCCGCGTTCCGCGAGCTCGTCTTCCGGCTCGTCAACCATTGGCTCGAGAGGTACGGCCGAGCGGAGCTCGACGCGTGGCGGTTCGAGATCTGGAACGAGCCGAACCTCGAGGCCTTCTGGACGGGCGGCCAGGCGGCCTATTTCGAGCTCTATCGGGCCGTCGCGCGGGCCATCAAGAGCGTGTCACCGAGCCTGAAGGTCGGAGGCCCGGCCACCGCCAAAGCGGCGTGGATCTCGGAGTTCATCGCCTACTGCGCAGAGAACGACGCCCCGCTCGATTTCGTGACCACGCACATCTACCCGACTGACGCCCTCGGCGGCGAGGGGACGGATACGCGGTCGCAGCTGGCCGCGAGCGGGCGCGACTTCTTGAAGAGGAACGCGCGCGAGACGCACGACAAGGCCGCTGGCCTGCCTGTCCATTACACGGAGTGGAACGTCACGTCGAACCCGCACGACGATCTGCACGACGAGCCTTATGCCGCGGCGTACATGACGAAGGCGACGCTCGACGTGACCGGCCTCGTCCAGACGTACAGCGTCTGGACCTTCAGCGACGTCTTCGTCGAGAATTACGCGCCGTCCTTGCCCTTTGACGGTTGCTTCGGGCTCATGACCCTGCACGGGATCCCGAAGCCCGCGTACCGCGCGCTTCAAATCCTCCATCGCCTCGGCGAAGAGCTGTTGCGCGTGGAGGCCTCGCACGCGACGGTCGAGGCCTGGGCCGTCCGGCGCGGCTCGACGCTCGACGTCGTGGTGGTCAACGTCGCGCTCCCCGACGGGGCCATCCAGACCGAGCGGGTGCGTCTCCGCATCGCAGGCGCCCCACCCGCGGCGCGCGCGTGGGTCGAGCGGATCGACGAAGACCACGCGAATCCGCGCCGCCTGTGGGTGGAGTGGGGCCGGCCCGACTCGCTCAATCGGCGCCAGGTGGACGAACTCCTTGCTCGCTCCGAGCTCACGCCCGAGCCGCTCCCGTGCTCGTACGCGGACGAAACGATCGAGCTCACGGTCGCGGTGCCTCCGTCGGCCATCGCGGCCGTGACGATCGAGCTCGCGCCGTGGCCCGCGGCGAAGAGGATCGCGACGGCGTCGGATCGGGACGCCCCGGCCGACGAGGAGATGCTTCGCGCGCTCCAGCGAGAGACGTTCTCCTATTTTCTCTTTCACACCGAGCCGGAGACCGGCTTGACCGCCGACACTAGCGTTCCCCACACGAAGGCGTCGATCGCGGCAACGGGCTTCGCCCTCGCGTCGTACGCGGTCGCCGCGGAGAGCGGCCTGGTCGAGCGCGCCGACGCCGCGCGCCGCGCGCTCGTCACGCTGCGATTCTTGTGGAGCGCGCCCCAGGGGACGCACCCGGACGCGGCGAGCCACCGCGGGTTCTTCTATCACTTCCTCGATCGGCGGACGGGTCGGCGCGAGCCCGACGCGGAGCTCTCCACGATCGACACTGCCGTGCTCATCGCGGGGGCCCTCACCGTCGCACAGTATTTCGTTGGCGACGCCCTCGCCGAGCGCGAGATCCGACGGCTCGCCGACCAGCTGTATCGCCGCGTGGAGTGGCCCTGGGCGCTCGACGGTGGGCGCACGGTCTCCCACGGGTGGACGCCGGAGAGCGGGTTCTTGCCCTCAAGGTGGGAGGGATACGCCGAGGCGCTGATCTTGTACGTCCTCGGCCTCGGCTCGCCGACGCACCCGCTGCCAGAGGACTGCTACCGCGCCTGGTCGGAGTCCTACGTCTGGGAGAAGACGGCGGCGGGCGAGCCGTACCTTTACGCCGGCCCGCTGTTCATCCACCAGCTGTCGCATGCCTGGCTCGACCTGCGCGGCATTCGCGACGCCGCGATGAGGGACCACGATCTCGACTACTTCGAGAACTCGCGCCGGGCCACGTACGCCCAACGCAGCTATGCCGTCGAGAACCCGCAGGGGTTCGTGGGATACGGCGCGGACGCGTGGGGCGTGACCGCGAGCGCGGGCCCAGGCCCCGCGACGAAGCGCGTGGACGGGCGCGAGCGCTCGTTCTTCGGCTACGCGGCGCGCGGCGCGCCAGGGGGACCCGACGACGGCACCCTGTCGCCGTGGGCGGCGGTCGCGTCCCTCCCGTTCGCGCCCGAGATCGTGCTGCCCGCCGTGCGCAACTTCACGCGCATCTCGTTGCGCGAGGGCTCGAGGTACGGCTTCCGGCCGTCTTACAACCCGACGTTCGGCGAGGGCCCCTTGGGCTGGGTCGCCCAGGATCACTTCGGGATCAAC
The DNA here is from genome assembly GCA_036500365.1 of Byssovorax sp. GTDB lineage: Bacteria > Myxococcota_A > Polyangia > Polyangiales > Polyangiaceae > DASYCF01. The sequence goes on along the minus strand of DASYCF010000655.1, from coordinate 8,085 downwards.
CAGGGACCCATCGTGATGATGATCGAGAATCACGTCACGGGGCTCGTCTGGTCGCTCATGCGGCGACACGCGCCCATCGCCGAGGGCCTCCGCAGGGCCGGCTTCACCGGCGGCTGGCTCGCGCGCGAACGACCTTGATCGAACAGTCGAGGACCTCGATGCGGACTTCTCGTCGAAGTCCGCGCGACGACGAACGCGAGGTGGTCATCGCTCGAGTCGAGGAATGATCGCCTCTGCTCGAGCAGCGGCGAGATGCGAAGCCCGCCACTTCTCGACGAGGCGCGGGCTCCGATCGAAATCGCACCGAGCGCGCTCGGCGTGTCGTGGACGGGCGAGAGCGCTACGCCCCGATCTTCGTCCAGAGGAGGACGGAGATGACGAGCGCGAACAGGACGAGCGACTCGATCAGGGCGAGGCCCAGGATCATCGGCGTCTGGATGCGGGCCGCCGCGCCGGGGTTGCGGGCGATGCCCTCGAGCGCAGCGGAGGCCGCGCGCGACTGGCCGAGCGTGCCGCCGAGCGCCGCGATGCCGATCGCGAAGCCGGCCGCGGCCGCGAGCCACTTGTTCGAGTCGAACCGGTTGGCGGCGCCGCCATCTTGGGCGAAAGCCATCGCCGGCACCACGAGAAGCGCGGCAGCGACCGCGGTGATCAGGGACAGCTTGCTCTTGAGCGACATCCGACTCTGCTCCTTCGAGGGCCCGCACCAGCGGGCGACGTGTTGGCGCGTTCGACTTCGGCGGCCCCGTCTAGTCCGAAACGCGGGGCTCGGCTAGCGCTTTCGGGCGCCAGCCTGAACTTCAATGCTCGTGCTCGTGCTCGGTCGCGAGGCCGATGTAAATCGACGAGAGGAGGCAGAACACGAGCGTCTGCACGAGGATGACGATGATGGCGAGGAACATCAGCGGGACGGGCACGAGGAACGCGATCATCCCGAGGAAGATCGTCCCGACCAGGTGGTCGACCGCCATGTTGACCATGAGGCGGATCGACAGCGTGACCGGGCGCACACACGTCGAGATCACCTCGATCGGGAAGATGAGCGGCGCGAGGATCGCGTTCGGCCCGGCGAGGTGCTTGAGGTAGCCCCAGCCGTTCTCCTTCAACCCGTAATAGTTGAAGGCGACGAAGATCATCAGCGCGCAGCCGAGCGTGACGTTGAGGTTCGACGTCGGCGGGGTGAAGCCGGGGATCAGCGCCACCAGGTTCGAGAAGAAGATGAACGCCGCGCTCGCGCCGATGAGCGGGAAGTAACGCTTGGCCCGCTTCGGGCCCATCACGTCCTTCACCATGTCGTAGAAGTAGCCGAAGAACGCCTCGAAGAACGTGCGCAGCGTGAGCGTGTCGTCGGGCTCCACCGCGTCGTCGAGCTGGCGGTAGTAGGCGCGCGCCTCGACCGCGAGCAAGACGACGAAGAGCAGCACGAGCATGCTCATGAAGATCGGCTCGATCCCGCGGTAGTGGACCTGCTCGCCCATGAAGAACGTGTGGCCGACGTTCTGCGCGTTATGGCGCAGGGCGGGGAACCTCGCGAGGAGGTACGTGAGAAAGCCGGTGTGCTCGGGCATGGCTCGCGCGAAACCTTGTTGGGGGCGGCGAGCCCTCTAGCACAGGTCGCTCCGAGCGAGTCCAGCGAGTTGCTCGTGCGGGCGCTACGGCGCGTAGTCGTCCGGCGGCTTCGGGCCGAAGAGCGAGCCGAGCGTGATGCCGAGCGGGAGCGCCCCGTAGCCCACCGCGAGCGAGATGCCGGAGACGATGTCGTTCTTGATCAACAGGAACACGCCGCCGAACAGGAACACGAGCTTCGCCATCGCGACGGCGATCCACGGGCCGCGCCCGCGCTCGGAGAGGAACGCCTGGCCGATCCGCGCGAAGAGCGCCAGGTTCGCGGTCGCGATCGCGCCGCCGACGAAGACGCCGAACGCCGCCGCGAGCCCGGACACGACCAGCGCGCCGAACGCGAGCGCCGCGCCGCAGATCGCCGTCGAGAGGATCGCCGCGCGCATCGTCGCGTCGCCGAGCTTGTTCGGGTCGAGCTTCATCGGGGCGCCTCCCGCTCGTCGCGCGGCGGCTTCGCGTCCGGCTCGGGCTCGTCGTACATCGGGGCGGGGTTGCCCTGCTCGCGCTCTTCGTCCCGCGCGACCTTGTTCATGCGCGCGAGCGCGCGCATCACCGCGCGCACCGCGGCGGCGATGCCGAAGGCGCCGCCGACCAGCATGAGCCACGGGCTCGTCCCGAGCTTGCCGTCCGCCCAGTAGCCGACGTAGCCGGGGAACAGGATCGACAGCGCGATCTCGATGCCGAGCGTGCCGAAGTCGCCGAGCGCCTGATAGTGCTGCTTCGCGGCGCGCATCTTGATCCTTGGAGCCTCGGGCGCGGCCGGTCAACCGCCGCCGAGCACGCGCGCGGCGGCGGCGGCGCGCTTCTCGATGAGCTCGACGAGGTGCGGGCGGAGCGCCTCGACGGCGCGCGCGCGGTGCGAGACCACGTTCTTCTCGGCGTCGGTCAGCTCGGCCATCGTGCGCGCGTAGCCGTCGACGACGAACAGCGGATCGTAGCCGAAGCCCCCGGAGCCCCGGACCTGGCGCGCGATGTGGCCCTCGCATCGACCCTCGGTCACGACGCCGCGCTGCCCGGCCGACCGCGGGCCGGCGCCGCTCGAGCCGTTCTCGCCCGGCTCGACGTCGCGCCACGGGTCGATGAGCACCATCGCGCAGCGAAAGCGCGCGTTGCGCTGGTCGTCGTCGATGTCCTCGAGCGCCTTGAGCACGGCGGCGTTGTTCTCCGCGTCGGTCGCGCCGTCCTTCGAGAAGCGGGCCGAGCGCACGCCGGGGCGGGCGCCGAGCGCGTCGATCTCGAGGCCCGAGTCCTCGGCCAGGGTCGGCATCATGGCGGCCTGCGCCGCGGCGCGCGCCTTGATCAGCGCGTTCTCCTCGAACGTGGCGCCGTCTTCGACGACGGGCGGGCGGTTCGGCAGCGCGATCGACATCGGCACGAGGTCGATCGGCAAATCCGCGAGGAGCTGCGTCAGCTCGACGATCTTGCCTCGGTTCGTCGTCGCGACGAGCAGCGTCAGGTGTCGCGCCATGTTCCAGGTGCCCCGAAGGCAGAGTCAGACCGAGCGAAGGAGTCGAAGTTTGGGGTCGCTCGCGGCCCCATCGTAGATCACCCCGCGCGCGGCGCGACGAGCGACGCGAGATCCACCCCCGCCGCGGCGATCGCGGCGCGCTGGAGCTCGCACAGGCGCGACACGCCGCGGAGGCCGAGGTCGACCATCGCGTCGATCTCGGCGCGCGCGACGGGCTCGCCCTCGGCCGTGCCCTGCACCTCGACGATGGCGCCGGTCGCCGTCGCGACGAGGTTCAAATCGACGCGCGCCTTCGAGTCCTCGGCGTAGTTCAAGTCGAGCGAGAGGCCGGCGGGGAGGTGCCCGACGCTGATGGCGGCGACGACGTCGCGCAGGACGGGCGTCGTGAGGTCACCCCGCGCGCGGAGCTTGCCGAGCGCGAGCGCGACCGCGACGAAGCCGCCCGTGATCGACGCCGTGCGCGTGCCGCCGTCGGCCTCGAGCACGTCGCAGTCGATCGAGAGCGTGCGCTCACCGAGCTTGTCGAGGTCGACCGCTGCGCGGAGGGCGCGCCCGACGAGGCGCTGGATCTCCTGCGTGCGGCCGCTCGGCGCCTTGCCGCGCCCGTCGCGCGCCTCGCGCCGCTGCGGGCTCGAGCGCGGGTGCATCTGGTACTCGGCCGTGATCCAGCCGGCGCCGCGGCCCGCCATCCACGCGGGCACGGACGCGTCGATCGACGCCGTGCAGAGCACGCACGTGCCGCCGGCGCGGTAGAGGACGGATCCCTCCGCGTTCCTGTGGAAGCCCGTGATCATCTCGACGGGGCGGAGGACGTCGAGCGCGCGGCCGTCGGGTCGAGGCACGCGGCCTCGCTAGCGCAGAACGAAGCGGGGTTCCACACGCATCGGCTACGGACGCTTCGGGGCCTTCGCGTCCTTCTTCGCCCTCGCGTCGTGGCGCGCGAGCCACGTGCCCTTGCCGTCGGTGAAGGCGATCCACGCGACGCCCTTGCCGTCGACCTCGATCGACACGTCGCTGAACGAGCCGGCGTCGGCGATGGCGCACCTCGACGTGAAGCCGCCGGCGGCGTCGAGATCACCGAGCTCGAGCACGCGGCGCGAGTCCGGCGCCTTGTTCGACGGGCGGGCGCGCGCGACCTTCGCCGGGAACGCGCGCGTCGCCGCGAGCGGAGCGGGCGTGCAGCCGTTCGGGTAGCGCGACCAGCTCGTCGGCGCGTCGTCGCTCGGCGTCGCGCCGATGCGCACCGAGGCCATGCCGAAGCCGACGGCGCCGTCGCCGATGGGCACGAGCCCGACGAGCGAGTCGCCGCCGCCGACGAGCGCGCACGGCGTCCGCGCGTCCGAGCCTTCGCCGACGAACGGCACCGCGTCCTTGCCGAGGGTGAGCTTGCCCTTCGCGTCGATCGAGAGCTCGCGCGCGTGCACCGGCGTCATCGCGCGGCGCGCGTCGACGTAGGCGGCGAGGGCCTTGCCGTCGTGCGGCGCGAGGGCGACGTACGTCGCGCCGCTGCCCTCTTCGCTGAGCAGCGTCGGCGGCGCGTCGTCCACCGCGGCGAAGGCCAGCGTGACCGCTCCCTCGGTCGTCTTGCGGTCGGCGAGGAACGCGACCACGGCGTGGCCGCCGCCGAGCTCCGCCGCGGCGAGCGGCGCGCCGGGGCGGCCTTGCGCGACGACCTTGTCGCCGTCTCCGCCGAGGCTCTGGCGATGAATGGTGCCCGTCGGCTCGGCGCAGAACCACGCCGTCGCCGCGCGCGCGCACGCCGGGCTCGTCGCGCGTGTCGGCGTACCATCGAGCGCCGCGCGCGTGCCCGCGTCCGGCGCCGCGCCGACCGTCGCCGCGCGGGCGACGCCCTTGTCGTTGAACACGACGCGAACGTCGTCGCCCTCGCGCACGAGCGCGGCCGGCCCCGTGAACGGCAGCTGCGCGAGGCCGACGCCGCACGCCTCGAGGGGCTCGTCGCTCGCCGTCGCGCTCGTCGCAGGCGCGCCGCTCGCGCTCGCGGTCGCCGTCGCCGCCGCGCTGGTCGTGGTCGCGCTCGCCGTCGCCGCGCCGCGGGCGCTCGCAGCGGGCGAGCCGCTCGCGGTCGCCGCCGCGGTCGGCGCTGAGGTCTCCTCGGCGGAGGCCGTGGGCGTCGAAGGGGCTCGAGGCGCGTCGTCGCAGCCGGCGCCGAGCGCGCACGCGAGCGCACCGCAGGCCACAGTCACCGCTCGCCTCGACGTCGCGCGCATCTCGCGCCACGAAAGTAGCGCACCGCCCGCCAGATTGCCCCTCCTCTTGAAGGGCCGGCCGAGCGCCGAAGACCCTGCGTCAGCCCTTGCCGAGGGCGCGCGACACCTTGTTGCGGCCGACGCCGAGCTTGCGCGCGGCCTCCGTTTTGTTGCCGCCACACGCGTCGACCGTGGCGCGCACGTAGCGGCGCGTCGCCTCGTCGAGCGTGAGGCCGAGCGACAGGGCCTTCGCGGGCGCCTCGGCGGCGTCGTCCGGCGTGGCGGGCCGCGCGCGGCGCCTCGACGGCAGGTGCGCGAGCGCGACGCGACCGTCGGGGGCGAGGGCGATGGCGCTCTCGATCCAGTGCTCGAGCTCGCGCACGTTGCCCGGGTAGTCGTGCGCGACGATCGCCGCGAGCGCGTCGTCGTCGAACCGCGGGCTCGGCCTCGCGTAGCGCGCCGCGAACACGTCGGCGAAATGCCGCGCGAGCGCCTCGATCTCGTCCGCGCCGCGCTCGCGGAGCGGCGGCAGGTCGATCTCGACGACGCGCGCGCGGTAGTACAGATCTTCGCGAAAACGCCCCCGATCGACGGCCGCCTCGAGGTCGCGGTGCGTCGCGCAGACGATGCGCACGTCGGCGAGGAGCGTCTGCCGCCCGCCGACGCGCTCGAACGCGCGGTCTTGCAAGAAGCGGAGCAGCTTGCCCTGGATGTCGGTCGGCAAATCGCCGATTTCGTCGAGGAACAGCGTGCCTCCTTCGGCGAGCTCGACCTTCCCTGGCACGCGGCGATCGGCGCCCGTGAACGCGCCGCGCTCGTGGCCGAAGAGCTCGCTCTCGACGAGCTGCGCCGGCAACGTCGTGCAGTCGACGACGACGAACGGCCGCGCCTGGCGCTTCGAGTTCACGTGGATCGCCCGCGCGAAGAGGCCCTTGCCGGTGCCGGTCTCGCCGCGGAGGAGCACCGTCGCGTCGGTCGCGGCGGCGCGCTCGACGCGCGCGTACACGGACGCGAGCGCCGCGCTCCGGCCGACGATGCGGTTGAAGCGGCCCTGGAGGACGACGCCGGGGCTCTTGCCCTCGGCCGAGCGCAGCGTGGTCAGCGCGAGCGCGCGGGCGAGCTGCGACGCGAGCGCCACGAGGTAGCGCTCGTCCTCGTCGTCGAACGGGCCGCCTTCGCGGTTCAAGAGCTGCACGACACCGCGCACGGGCGCGCTCGGATCGCCGCGGATCGGGGCGACGAGCATCGAGCGCGTCGTGTAGCCGGTGATGCGATCGTGCGACGGATCGAAGCGCTGGTCGCGCGCGGCGTCGTCGACGCGTACGACCTCGCCCGTCCGCGCGACGTAGCCGGCGATGCCGCGGTCGAGCGAGAGGCGCAGGTTCGGGACCTCGGGCAAGAGCGCGACGCGCGTGACGAGGTCCCCCTTCTCGGCGTCGACGAGCCAGATCGACGCGCGATCGGCGCGCAGCGCGTCGGCCACGCGCTCGCACGCGGTGCCGAGGAGCGCGTCGAGATCGACCTCGCGGGCGAGCAGCGCGGCGAGATCGACGAGCAGAGAGAGGCGCGACATGGGGCCCGGCGCGAGCATAGTCGACGCGCCCTCGATCGCGGCCCGCGTCAGCAGCGGCGCGGCGATCGCGGCGTGCGTCCGCGGCTCCGCTTCGATCGCGTCGGGATCGAGGACGCCGAACGTCACGCGGCGCGCGCGGACGCCGGACCGACGACGCAGCCGGGAGCGAGCTCGAGGCCCTCGCGCGCGGCGATCGTCGCCGGGAAGAGCTGCCGCGCCATGCGCTCGAGCTCGGCGACGCCCGCGTCGGTGCGCGCGGGATCGTGGTGGAAGAGCACGAGCTGGCCGACCTCGGCCTCGCGCGCGAGCTCGGCCCCCGCCACGAACGTCGAGTGGCCCCAGCCGACCTTCGTCCGGCCGAGGCGCCCCGCGTACTCGTCGGGCGTGTACTGCGCGTCGTAGATCAGCACGTCGGCCCGGTAGGCGAGCTCGCGCAGCGACGGGTCGACGCACGCGAAATGCTCCGTGTCGGTCGCATAGACGAGGCTCTTGCCCTCGTGCTCGATGCGGTACGCGAGCGCGCCGCCGGGGTGGTTCGCCTTCGCGGCGCGGACGCGCGCGGCGCCGACCTCGAACGGCTGGCCGACGGTCACCTCGTCGTACGACATCTCGGCGGCGAGCTCGTCGAGGCGCACCGGGAAGTTCGGCGCCTGCATCTGCCGCGCGAGCGCCTCGCGGAGCGGCGTCGCCCCGCCCATGCCACAGACGCGCAGGCGCGAGCTCGCGAGGTACGCCGGCACGAAGAACGGGAGACCCTGGATGTGGTCCCAGTGCAGGTGCGAGAGGAGCAGCGTCGCGTCGAGCGGGCCGCGCGCGAGCAGCGCGTCGCCGAGGCGACGGATGCCCGTCCCTGCGTCGAGCAGGATCCGCGTCGGACCGCACGTGACCTCGATCGACGCCGTGTTGCCGCCGACCTCGGCCGTCTCCGGGCCGGGCGACGCGATGCTCCCGCGGACTCCCCAGAACTTGATCTGCATGCGCTCGATTGCCTCCTTGGCCTTGGCCGAGCGACGGCAGTGCGAGCGTCGTGCCGCGCGAAAACACGCGATTTCACGCCTGGACGACGGCACGCCGGCGCGCCGAAACGGAGCGATCGACGCGCCGGCGCGCCAAAACGTGCGGTCGGGAAGGCCCGTCGCCGGGTCGGGGGCGCCCCAGCCGAGCGGCGGGAGAATCGGTTCCGGCGAAGGAGAACGCGCGTTGACCGCCGCGCCGGG
>DASYCF010000654.1:0-8576 GCA_036500365.1 Byssovorax sp. | reverse complement strand
GCCGGCGTTCGAGCTCGCCGAGCAAGCCGGCGCGCGCGTCGCGCACGGCCGCGCCGGGTATCGCGTCGTCGTCGACGAGCGCGGCCGCTGCGCCCCCGGCGTCTGGGCGGTCGGCGAGTGCACGGGCGCGCCGTTCGACGTCGACGCGCTCGTCGCCGCGGCCGAACGCGTCGCCGCCGACGTCGCGTCGGTCAACCCTCGATGAGCGTGCCGAAGAGGCCGAGGCCGGCGGCGACGAAGACGGCGCCGAAGATGCCCATGAGCTCCAGGTAGTCGAACATCTCGACCATCGGCGCGCCGCCGAGGAGCTCGCGCGTGCCCGCGACGCCGGCGAGCAGCGTCGGCGAGAGGAACGGGAAGAGGACGCTCGCGAGGACGAGATCGCGCGCCCGCGTGCGCACGGTCATCGCGCCGAACAGCGTGCCGACGGCGGCGATCCCGGGCGTGGCGCCGACGCACAGCACCGCGAGGAGCGGGCCGTGCTTTCCGAGATCGATCCCGAAGAGGAGCGCCGTCACGGGCACGACGATCGCCTGGATGACGAGCACGAACGCCGCGACGCCGATCGCCTTGCCGGCGAAGATGGCGCTCCGCGGCGCCGGGCTCACGAGCAGGGCGTAGAGCGCGCCGTCCTCGCGCTCGCGCTGCCACGTCCGGGAGAGCGCCAACACGGAAGCAAACGCGACCGCCACCCAAATGACACCGGGCGCGACCTGCACGCTCGCTCCGGGGCCCGCGTAGAAGGCGAGCGACGCGACGACCGCCACGAGCACGGCGAAGAAGCCGCTCGTCGTGACGATCTCGCCCGTGGCGAGCTCGATCGCCAGGTCCTTCTGCGCCACGAGGAGCGCGTACCCGAGCCACGAGGGGCGCCGCCGCACGCGCGGACGATATCAGCGTCCGGGGCGACTTCCTGTATCGCCGAGCCGCGCGGGCCAACTAAGATCGCCGCGCCGGCGCGCCGGCGGAGGAGACGAAGGGTTGAACGACAAGCTCGCTGGGGACGAAGCCCCGGCCGACACGTGGAGCGTCGACGAGGCGCGCGATCTCTACATGATCGAGCGGTGGGGCGGCGGCTACTTCGACGTGAACGAGGCCGGCAACGTCACGATCGCGCCGATGCAGGAGCGCGGCAGCAAGATCACGGTGAAGGACGTCGTCGACGCGGCGGCCGCGCAGGGCCTGAAGACGCCGCTCTTGATCCGCTTCCAGGATCTCCTCCACCACCGCGTCAAGGCGCTGAACGAGGCGTTCCAGAACGCGATCACCGAGAACAAGTTCCGCGGCACCTACCGCGGCGTGTTCCCGATCAAGGTGAACCAGCTCCGCGAGGTGGTCGAAGAGATCCTCGAGGCGGGGCGCCCCTTCCACTACGGCCTCGAGGTCGGCTCGAAGCCCGAGGTCTTCGCCGGCCTCAGCGTGCACACCGACAACGAGTCGCTCATCGTGTGCAACGGCTACAAGGACGACACCTTCATCCGCACGGCGCTCATCGGCCGCAAGCTGTCGAAGAAGGTCATCCTCATCGCCGAGAAGCTCAGCGAGGTGCGCGCGATCGTCCGCATCGCGAAGGAGATGAGCGTCGAGCCGCTCATCGGGCTGCGCGTCCGCCTCGTGACGAAGGGCGCCGGCAAGTGGGCGACGTCCGGCGGCGAGCACGCGAAGTTCGGCCTGTCGACCGCGGAGATCCTCCAGGCGATCGAGATCATGAAGGAGGCGGGCTGCAGCCAGTCGCTCAAGCTCCTGCACTTCCACATCGGCTCGCAGGTGCCGGACATCCTCATCATCAAGCGCGCCGTGCGCGAGGCGACGCGCTACTACGCGAAGCTCCGCAAGATGGGCCACCCGGTCGAGTACCTCGACGTCGGCGGCGGCCTCGCCATCGACTACGACGGTTCTCGCTCGACGTTCCACTCGTCGATGAACTACTCGATCGAGGAGTACGCGCGCGACATCGTCTACAACATCACCGACGTGTGCGACGAGGAGCGCGTGCCGCACCCGCACGTCGTGAGCGAGAGCGGGCGCGCGATCGTCGCGCACCACAGCATCCTCGTGGTCGAGGCGTTCGGCACCATCGAGAAGGTGCCGATGCAGGCGTTCGACATCCAGACGAGCGATCACAAGCTCATCAAGGATCTCCTCCACGTCGAGGCGCACCTCACCGAAGAGACCCTCGGCGAGACGTGGCACGACATCCTCCAGATCAAGGAGGAGTCGCAGAAGATGTTCGAGCTCGGCCTCCTGAACCTCGACATCAAGGCGCGCGTCGAGTCGATGTTCTGGCAGACCGCCGAGCGCATGCGGAAGATGGCGACGAAGATCGACCCGTCCGAGCTCCCCGACGACTTCTTCGAGCTCAACAACCAGCTCGCGGATCAGCACATCTGCAACTTCAGCGTGTTCCAGTCGCTGCTCGATCACTGGGCGCTCGGCGCGCTCTTCCCGATCGTGCCGCTGCATCGCCTGAACGAGCGGCCGAGCTCGCAGAGCACCATCGTCGACATCACGTGCGACTCCGACGGCAAGGTGTCGAAGTTCATCGACCTCACCGCGGACATGCGCGACACGCTGCCGCTCCACCCGCTGAACGGGAGCCCGTACTACCTCGGCGTGTTCTTGACCGGCGCGTACCAGGACATCATGGGCGACATCCACAACCTCTTCGGCCGAGTGAACGAGGTGCACGTCTTCATGGATGACGACGAAGACTGCGGCTACTACCTCGAGGAGACGATCGAGGGTCACTCCGTGCGCGACGTCCTCCAGATGACGCAGTACGAGCCGAAGGATCTCGTCGGTAAGCTGAAGGCGCAGATCGACGTCGCCATCAAGCAGGACCAGATGAAGCCGACCGAGGGCATGCGACTCCTCGCCGACTACGAGCGCGGCCTCAAGGACCAGACCTACCTGACGTTCTAGCCGGCGGGATCGGGCCCGCGCGGCTACATCGACGGCGAGCGCACCATCGAGAACGTCTTCGTCGGGCGGTCGGGCTGGCCGCACGCGCTCGTGTCGGCCGGCGGCACGTCGTACGTCTGCGTCTGGTAGCCGGTCGCGTTGATCGTGATCTGGCCGCCCTCGTCCTCGGAGTAGACGACCCAGCTCTGGCAGGGGCCCTTCGTCTGGCCGCCGCCGCCGGCGCCGCCGCCGTAGTAGACGTCGCACGTGGCGTACTTCGCCGCGCCCCCGAAGCCGGGGTTCGGGATGATCTGGTGCGTCGGCCCGTCGATCACCGTCGCCACGAGCTGCAGCTGCCCCTTGGGCGAGCAGCAGCCGCGGACCCAGAGCGACACAGCGGCGACCGCCGCGATGTACACCGTCGTCGCCGCGATCTTGCCGACACGCATCGTGGAGCTCCCGATCAGGCGGGCGTCTTCGCCTTGTTGCGCTTCGCCGCGCTCTTGTACGCGTCGTACAGGCGCGGGAGCGGCCACGAGTCGACGCGCGACTTCCAGCCGGTGTCCTTCGCGCGGTTCTCGACCTCGAGCAGCGCGGAGACGAGCTTGTCGCGCGTGCCGAACTTCTCTTTCACCTCGCTGAAGATGGCGTGCAGCCGGAGGAGCTTCGCGTTCGAGACGTGCTCGAGGCCCTTCGACGCGCTCGTGCGGGGGAGCCAGAGCGCGCCGTCGTCCGCGAACGTCTTCACGGCGGCGACGAGCTTCTCCTTCGACTCGAACTTCTCTTTCACGAGGGCGTGGGGCGACTTCTTCATGGCGCGGGGTCCTTTCGAGGGGTGCGCGAGATGACTCGCGCGGCGTTGTTGGAGCGGCATCTAGCACTGCGCGGGCCGAGGCGGCAAGCGAGCCCGGCGCGTCCCGTGGTAAGGGGCGGCCATGGCGGAACTCAAGCCGCGCCTGCGCTTCGCGCCGTCCCCGACCGGGTACCTCCACATCGGCGGCGTGCGCACGGCGCTCTTCAACTGGCTCTGGGCGCGCAAGACCGCGGGCACGTTCATCCTCCGCATCGAGGACACCGATCGCGAGCGGTCGACGCCCGAGAACGAGGCGATCATCCTGCGCGAGCTCCGCTGGCTCGGCCTCACGTGGGACGAGGGCCCCGAGACCGGCGGCGCGCACGGTCCCTACCGCCAGATGGAGCGCCTCCCTCTGTACAAGGAGTTCGGCGACAAGCTCGTCGCGCGCGGCGCCGCGTACCGGTGCTTCTGCACGAAGGAGGAGCTCGACGTCGAGCGCGCGAAGCAGAAGCAGGGCAGCGACCCGCACGCCCAGTTCCGCTACCCGGGCACGTGCCGGGATCGCAAGCCGCCCTACCCCGACCGGCCGCACGTGCTCCGCATGAAGGCGCCGTCGAGCGGCGCCGTCACGTACACCGACCTCGTCTTCGGCGAGGTGACGACGCCGAACACCGCGCAGCAAGACGCCGTGATCATGCGGAGCGACGGCGTGCCGCTCTACAACCTCGGCGCCGTGGTCGACGACGTGACGATGGGCATCACGCTCGTCGCGCGCGGGCGCGATCACATGATCAACACGCCGATCCAGATCTTGCTCTACGACGCGCTCGGCTACCCGCGGCCGCAGTTCGCGCACCTGCCGATGATGCTCGCGCCCGACGGGCAGAAGCTCTCGAAGCGCCACGGCGCCGTCAGCGTCGGCGAGTACCGCGACGCGGGCGTGCCGCCGGACGCGCTCCTCAACTACCTCGTGCGCTTCGGGTGGTCGTTCGGCGACGAGGAGATCTTCTCGCTCGCCGATCTCGTCGAGAAGTTCGACTGGGCGCGCTGCGGCACGAGCGACGGCAAGTTCGACGCGAAGAAGCTCGCCGCCGTGGCGTTCGAGCACATGAAGCACGAGCGCCTGACGAGCGACGCCGACTACGCGAAGGGCGCGACGTCGTTCCTCGCCAAGCGCGGCCTCGAGCACGTCGACGCGGCGAAGCTCGCGAAGGCCATCCCGCTGGTGCGCGAGCGCGCGCACACGTTCGTCGAGGCGGCCGACGCGCTCGACCCGTTCTTCCGCGAGCCGCCGGCGCTCGACGAGAAGGCGGCGAAGAAGTTCCTCGTGCCCGACAAGGCCGCGCACCTCGGCGGCGTGCGCGCCGTGCTCGCCGCGTCGACCGATTGGACGGCGCGCGCGCTCGAGGCAGACGTCGGCGCGTGGCTCACGAAGGAGGGCCTCGCGCTGAAGGACGTCGCGCAGCCTGCGCGCGTCGCGCTCACGGGCCGCACCGCGTCGCCGGGCATCTTCGAAGTGCTCGAGGTGCTCGGGCGGGACTCGGCGATGGCGCGCCTCGACCGCGCGATCGCCGCGTGCACGAAGCCGTGATCGAGCCGTTCGGCGCGCCGGGCATCCCGACGCTGCTCGAGGGCGCGCCGCCGCTCGGGCCCGTGCTGCTCAAGATCGTCGCGCCGATCGTCGTCTACGCCGCCGCGCTGCCGATCATCTACCGCGTCTTCCGAAAGACGTGGCGCGAGCTCGACGCCGACGCGCTCGCCCACCGCCGCGCGCGCGACGAGGCGGGCGACACGAGCTACGACTACAGGCCGATCGCGTGCTTCGTCATCGCGGCGCTCGTGCTCACGATGCAGGAGTACTACGGGCAGCCGCGCTTCTACGACGACTACCTCCGCCCGTGGCTCCGCGACGTCGAGCTCGCGCAGCTCGATCACCCGGGCGGCCTCGGCCAGTACGTGCACGTGCGGCTCTACGGCGAGCTCTACGCGTTCGGCTGGTGGGCGCTCACGCGCGTGCTCGGCTACGCCGTCGTGCCGCTCGCCGCGTGGAAGCTGCTCTTCCGCAAGGACAGCGTGCGGGACATGGGCCTGCGCACGACGGGCATCGTGTCGCACGCGTGGATCTACGGGGTGTCGCTCTGCATCGTGCTCCCGTGCGTCTACCTCGCGTCGCGCTCGCCCGAGTTCGGCGAGTACTACCCGTTCTACAAACAGTGCTCGCGGTCGTGGGCGGACCTCGTCACGTGGGAGCTCATGTACGTGGCGCAGTTCTTCGCGCTCGAGATCTTCTTCCGCGGCTTCTGGCTCTCGGCGCTGCGGACGACGCTCGGCTCCGGCGCGATCTTCGCGATGGTCGTGCCGTACTGCATGATCCACTACGGCAAGCCGTACCTCGAGACGTGCGGCGCCGTCCTCGCCGGGATCTGGCTCGGCTCGCTCTCGATGAAGACGAAGAGCATCTACTCGGGCTTCGCGCTGCACGTCACGATCGCCCTCGCGATGGATCTGCTCGCGCTCGCCCAGAAGGGCTGGCTGCCTCAGCGGCTCTGGGCCTGAGGCTGCCCGAGCGAAGCCGGGGTTCGGGGCCGATCGCGACCCCGTCGAGCTCACACGCGGCGCATGCCGCGCGGCGGCGCCTCGACGAACGTGCGCCGCACGCGGCCGATCGAGGCGATACGCCGCTCGGCCAGCGTGTTCGCCGCGCGCAGCGTCGTGATGCCCTCCTCCTTCGCGATGCGGAGGACCTGCATCGTGATGTCGTAGATCGCGGCGGCCTGCGTGAGCGCGCGCGAGCGGTTGTAGCCCTCGAGCTCGTTCGCGACGTTGATGAGGCCGCCCGCGTTGACGACGTAGTCGGGCGCGTACGTGATGCCGCGCCGCGCGAGCTCCTCGGCGTGCTTGTCCTCGTCGGCGAGGACGTTGTTGGCGCTGCCGGCGATGACGCTGCACTTGAGGCGCTTGAGCGTGTCGTCGTTCACGACGGCGCCGAGCGCGCACGGCGCGAAGACGTCGCACGGGACGTCGTAGATCGCGTCGACGCTGACGGCCTCGACGCCGGAGGACTTCGCGACGGCGCGCTTCACGTTCTCCGGGTCGATGTCGGCGATGACGACGCGCGCGCCCCCCTCGACGAGGTGCGGCACGAGGTTCGACCCGACGGCGCCGACGCCTTGCACGGCGACGGTGCGGCCGGCGACCGACTCGTTGCCGGTCGTCCATTTGAGCGACGCCTTGATGCCCTCGTACGTGCCGAGCGCCGTCACGGGGCTCGGATCGCCGGAGCCACCGAGCGCGCGGCTGATGCCGACGACGTGGTCGGTCTCCATGCGCACCCACTCCATGTCGCGCACGGTGGTGTTCACGTCCTCGGCCGTGATGTAGCGGCCGCCGAGACCGTGCACGAAGCGGCCGTACGCGCGGAAGAGCACCTCGCTCTTGATCGACTTCGCGTCGCCGATGATCACGGCCTTGCCGCCGCCGAGGTTCAGGCCCGCGGCCGCGCTCTTGTACGTCATCCCGCGCGAGAGCCTCAGCACGTCGCGGAGCGCCGACGCCTCGTCCGGGTACGACCACAGGCGCGTGCCGCCGAGCGCCGGACCGAGCGTCGTGTCGTGCACCGCGACGATCGCCTTGAGCCCGCTCGACTTGTCCTGGCAGAAGACGACCTGCTCGTGATCCTTGCGCGCGAGCTCCTCGAAGACGTTCATCGCGCGGACCCTAGGGGCGCGCGCGCGAAGTGGGAAGGCGCTTTTCTATGCGCACGCGCGTGCCGCAACGCGTCGATCCGCGCCGGCGTTTCGCGGATTCGCTACGCTGCCGTCGCGGATGGATCTGATCGCGCTGGCGGTGCCCTTCTTCTTCGCGCTGATCGCGCTGGAGCTCTTCGTCGCGCGGCGAAGGAAGCGCGAGCTCTACCGGTTCGGCGACGCGCTCACCGATCTGTCGTGCGGCATCTCGTCCCAGATCCCGCTCGCGTTCTGGGGCGCGGTCGAGGTCGGCGCGTACGTCTACGTGTACGAGCGGTGGCGGGTCGCGACCGTCGGGTCGACGTGGATCGCGATCGCCATCGCCTTCGTCGGCGTCGACTTCCTCTACTACTGGTGGCACCGCGCGAGCCACGAGGTGAACTTCCTCTGGGCGGCGCACGTCGTGCACCACCAGAGCGAGGACTACAACCTCGCGGTCGCGCTCCGGCAGGCCGTGCTCACGAGCTGGACCGGCATCCCGTTCTACCTGCCGCTCGCGATGCTGGGCGTGCCGGCGACGGTGTTCGTGCCGGTGCACGCGCTCTCGACGCTGTACCAGTTCTGGATCCACACGGAGCTCGTCGGGCACGTCGGCGGACCGATCGGCTTCCTCTTCAACATGCCGGAGCACCACCGCGTCCACCACGCCGTGAACGCGCGCTACCTCGACAAGAACTACGGCGCGACGCTCATCGTCTGGGACAGGCTCTTCAAGACCTTCGAGCCCGAGGTCGAGCCGTGCGTCTACGGGACGACGACGCAGCTCGCGAGCTTCAACCCCGCGTGGGCGCAGGTCGAGCAGTGGGCGCACCTCGCGCGCGGCACGCTCACGCTGCGCGGCGTCGACCGCCTGACCGTGTGGCTGCGCTCGCCGGCGTGGAAGCCGGCGTACGCGACGCCGGCCACGATCGACGTGCACGCGCGCCGGAAGTACGATCCGCCGGTCAAGCGCTCGACCCGGCGGTACGTCGGCGTGCAGCACGCGCTCATCGTCGTCGGCACGTTCCTCTTCCTCTTGTTCCACTCGCGCCTCGGCCCGGCGGCGCTGTGGCTGTCGTCGGCGGCGCTCTTGCTCGGGCTCGTCTCGCTCGGCGGCCTCCTCGAGGCGCGGCGCTGGGCGCGCGTCGCGGAGG
>DASYCF010000653.1:0-1560 GCA_036500365.1 Byssovorax sp. | reverse complement strand
GCCGGGGTTCGGCCGGCCGAACCCCGCCGCCCCACAGCAGAACAGGCGGAACGAGCCCGTCCGCCGCGGCGACTCGAAGCCGCAGGCGCCCGCCGAGGGCTTCCGCAACAACCCCTTCGCGAAGCTCTTGCGTAAGTAGGTCGGCGCGGTTGTCAGCGACGGGGGGCGCCCCAAGCATACGGGCCGTGCGCCCCGGGGGATTCGTCGCGCGGTTCGCGGGTCGGCGCGCGTCGTGGTTCGCGCCGGCGCTCGCGCTCGAGGTCGCGCTGCCCACGATCGCGATGGGGTTCTACTCGGACGACTGGACGCAGCTCGCGTCGTTCGACGGCCGGGGCCCGAGCCCCCACCCGACCTTCGACCTCTACGACTTCGCCTCGCCCGACACGGGCGTCGCGCGCGCGATCGCGCGGGGGCCGTTCCCGTGGTTCACGGATCCCGCGATCAAGATCCACTTCTT
The DNA here is from genome assembly GCA_036500365.1 of Byssovorax sp. GTDB lineage: Bacteria > Myxococcota_A > Polyangia > Polyangiales > Polyangiaceae > DASYCF01. The sequence goes on along the minus strand of DASYCF010000653.1, from coordinate 1,103 downwards.
GCGGCCGCTGACGAGCCTCGTCACGGCGCTCGACCACGCGCTCTTCGGCCTCGCGCCGCTCGGATATCACCTCGACGCGATCGCCTGGTACGTCGCCTGCGCCGCGCTCGTCGGGTGGGTGCTGCGGAGGCTCCTGCCGTCGTCGCCCGCGGTCGCCAACGTCGCCGCGTGCCTCTGGGCGATCGACGAGGCGCATCAGCAGCCGGTCGGCTGGCTCGCGTCGCGTCACGTCGAGGTCGGCGGCCTGTTCGCGCTCGCCGCGCTCGGGCTCCACGTCGCGTGGCGGCGCGACGGGCTCAGCGCTGGCAGGTGGCTCGCGCCGATCGCGTTCGCGCTCGCGCTGGCGGGCAGCGAGTCCGGCCTCGCCGCGCTCGCGTTCGTGCTCGCGTTCGAGATCTTCGAGCGCGCGGGGACGCTCCGTCGGCGCGCGCAGGCCGCGCTCGAGGCGACGCTGCCGTGGCTCGCGCTGCTCGGCGTGTACGCCGTGATCTACACGGGGCTCGGCTGCGGCGCGGCGCACAACGGCGCGTACTTCGATCCCGCGGTGCACCCGTTGCGCTTCCTCGCCGCCGTCGCCCTGCGCTATCCGCTCCTCGTCGGCGACGCGCTGCTCAACGTGCCGAGCGATCTTTCGAACATCCTCCCGCGGGCGCCGTTCTACGTCGCCGCGGCGATCGGCGTCGCGCTCTACGCCGGACTCTTCCGCGCGATCCGTGGCGAGCTGACGATCGAGGAGCGGCGCGCGCTCGCTCTCCTCGGGCTCGGCGCCGCGGCGTCGCTCTTCGTGTCGCTCGGCGCGTTCCCGGGCGGCCGCGTGCTCTTCCTGCCGAGCCTGTTCACGTCGACGCTGTTCGCGCTCGTGCTCCTGCGCGCGCGCGGCGCGGCGAGCGGCTCGCGGGCGCTCCGCCGCGTCGGCTTCGTCGTCACGCTCGTCTTCCACGTCGTCCTCGCGCCGCTCGTCTTCGTCGTCGACTCGCTCGGCACGGGCGCGATGGCGCGGCGGGCGGAGGGCGCGACCGACGCGCTCGTCGCAGAAGGCATCGTGGGTCGGCGCGTCGTGCTCGTCGCGGGCAGCGACCCGTTCACGTCGCTCTACCCGATGA
>DASYCF010000652.1:0-2184 GCA_036500365.1 Byssovorax sp. | reverse complement strand
TCGCGGGGCGTGGGCGCGCGCGGCGGCGTTCGCCGACCGCGGCCTCGCGCTGTCGCCCGCGAGCGACGTCGCGGCCGACCTGCTCGACGACCTCGCCGTCGCGTCGAGCTACGCGGGCGAGATCGTGCGGGCGCGCGACGCGCTCGCGAAGGCCGCCGCGGCGCACGCCGAGGGCGACCGGCCGCGCGCGCGGGCGCGGCACGCGAGCTACGCCGCCCTCGTCGACTACCGCGCTGGCGCCGTCGCCGCGGCGGCGCGCGGGTTTCGCGAGGCGCTCGTGATCGCCGAGGGCGCGAACGCGGCCGACCTCGCGGCGAACGCGGCGCTGAACCTCGCCACGGCGTCGCACCAGGCGGGCGACCTCGGCGAGGCGCTCGGCGCGTACGAGCACGCGCTCGCGCTGGCGATCGCGCTCGACCGCCGCGGCTCGGAGGTGACGCTGCGCGCGAACCTCGCGAAGCTCCACGCCGACCTCGGGCTCGCCGACCGCGCGGAGATCACGGCGGCGGCCGCGATCGCGGCGGCGCGCGCCGAGGGCATGGTGCAGCTCGTCGGCGCGGCCGAGGCGGCGCTCGGGGACGCGCGGCTCCTCCGGGGCGACGCGGCGGGCGCGATCGCGGCGTACGCAGCGGCGCGCGCGGCGTTCGAGGCGAGCGGCGCGACGCGAGAGCTCCTCGAGCTCGGCGTGCAGGTCGCCGAGGCGACGCTGCGAGCGGGCGACGCGCGGGCCGCGGCCGAGGGGATCGACGTCATCCTCTCGGACGCGCGCGCCACCGGCGACGTCGGCGTGCGCGCGCGCCTCGCCCGGGCGCGCCTCCTCATCGCGCGAGGCCGCGCCGAGGACGGCAACGCGGAGCTCGATCGCGCCGAGGCCGACGCGCAAGCGAGCGGCCAGCGCGCGCTCGTCGCCGAGCTCGAGGGGTCACGCGCCGACGCGTTCGACGCGCTCGGCGCGCACCTGCGCGCCCGCCGTCACGCCGCGATCGCCGAGGATCTCTGGGAGCGCGCCGCCGTCGATCTACCCGCCGACGTGCTCGCCGCGTACTGGCGCCACCCGCTGCGCGTCGGGCGGCGCGAGTCGAGCAGCCGCCCCCGCGACGTCGCGACCGAGCGCCGCGCGGAGCGCCTCGAGCGGCTCGTCGACGTGAACAAGAAGCTCAGCGCGTCGCTCGAGGTGGCGCCGATCCTCGGCTTCACCATCGATCACGCGCTCGAGCTCACCGAGGCCGAGCGCGGCTTCGTGCTGCTGGCCCGCCGCCTGCTCCCGCTCGCGCGCGGCGAGGCGGAGGCGCCGGTCGACGACGCGCGCGCCGCCGACCTCGAGATCGCCGCGTCGCGCAACGCCGATCCGACGCCGGCGGGCGCGCGCGACGTCGCGTTCTCGCGCAGCATCGCGGCGCGCGTCGTCGCGTCCGGCGCGCCGATCGTGACGCTCGACGCCGAGGGCGACCGGCGCTTCGCGGGGAACGCGTCGATCCACGCGATGCGGTTGAAATCGGTGCTGTGCGTGCCGATCCGCGCGGCCGAGGGCGTCATCGGCGCGCTGTACGTGGACCACCGCTTTCGCCGCGACCTCTTCGACGACGGCGCCGTCGACGTGCTGCTCGCGTTCGCGGATCAGGTCGCGATCGCGCTCACGAACGCGCGCCTCCACGCCGAGCTCGCGCGGCGCACGGCCGAGCTCGACGTCGAGCGCGCCCGCATCGAGGCGCTGCTCGAGGGTCAGGCGGCGACCATCGGGCGGCTCACCGAGGAGGTGCGCGAGAAGCAGGCCGCCCTCGAGCGACGCTACGACTACGCGAACCTCGTCGGCGACGGGCCCGCGATGCAGGCCGTGTTCGCGCGGCTCGATCGCGTCGTCGAGACGCAGGCGCCCGTGCTCGTCGAGGGCGAGAGCGGCGCCGGCAAGGAGCTCGTCGCGCGGGCGATCCATTTCCACGGTCCGCGCAAGGCCGGCCCGTTCGTCGCCGTGAACTGCGGCGCGCTCCCCGACGCGCTGCTCGAGTCCGAGCTCTTCGGCCACGTGCGCGGCGCGTTCACCGGGGCCGTGCGCGATCGCGACGGGCTCTTCGTCGCGGCGCGCGGCGGCACCATCTTCCTCGACGAGCTCGGCGAGACGTCGGCCGCGATGCAGGTGAAGCTCCTCCGCGTGCTCCAGGAGCGCGAGGTCGTGCCGGTCGGCGC
>DASYCF010000651.1:0-2799 GCA_036500365.1 Byssovorax sp. | reverse complement strand
CCCGGTCGACGACCTCGCGGATGAGGCGGATCGCCTCGGTCCCGTTCTTGAAATCGCTGCCGAGGACCTTCGATCGCACGGCGACGACGACGGCCTTGCCGTCCTTCGACTGGTAGTAGCCGCCGGGGTAGCGATCCTTGCCCGCCTCGGCGACGCCGAACGTCTTCTCGAGCGACTTCGCGTTGATCTCCGGCGGCGGCTCGTCGTCGAGCTGCGTGCCCGTCGCCTTGCCGACCTCGTACGCAAAGCGCGCGTCGACGTCGTCCTTCAGCTTCTCGAGCTTGGCCTTGTCGACGAAGAGCCCGGCGCGCGGCTCGAGGAACTTGAGCGCGTCGTGCACGCCGTCCTCGGCGCTGCCCACCCACGGCGGGCCGAGCTTCGTGAGCTCGGGGACGAGCGCGTCGGCGGCCGCGCGGAGCTTGTCGGTCGACGTGTCGGGGCCGCCCTTCAGCACGACGAAGAGCGCGCTCACGCCGGCCGTCTTCGCGGCGACGCGGTTCAGCTCGACGACGCTCGGCCGGTCCTGCGGCAGCAGGAACTCGAAGCCCGTGAGGATCTTCAGCCGCAGCGCGAACGCGAGGCTGATGAGCGTGAGGACGCCGGTGATCGCGAGCGGTACGAACGGTCGCTCGACCTGGTAGGCGGCGAGCTTGTACGCGAACGCGGTGCTCTTGCGTGATGGCGGCGGGGCGACGAACGGTGCGGGCACGCGGGCCCGCGAGCCTACACGATCACCTCGAGGCGCCGCGCTGTTTTCGAGCCGCGGCTACGCCGACTTCCACACGCCGCGGAGGGCCGCCCGCGACGGCGCACGGACCGCTTCGCGCACCGCCGTGCCGAGCGGCTGGACCCCGAGGAAGAACGCGAGGCAGAGCGCGCCGCCGATCTTGCTCACGAGCCCGAACGCGGGCGGGACGAGCGCGACGGCGGTCGCGAGCGCCGCCGCGCTGATCTCGGCGACCGTGAACGCGACGACCAGCGCCGCCTTCTTGGCCGCCCATGCGCGCGGATCGATCGCGGACACGGTCGGCGCGCCCGGGGCGACGAACACGACGTCGCCCACGCCGAGGCGCGCCTCCACGCTACGCGGCAAGCCCTTCGGCTTCTTCGCGAGCGCGAGCGCAGCGCCGAGCGCGTCGCCGTCGGGCGGGGACGTCGCGCCGGCGAGCGCGCTCGCAGAGGGCCACACCTCCGCCTCACGCGTCGGCTCGATCGCGAGCTCCCCGCCGCTGTCGAGGGTGACGGCGCCGCCGAAGATCTCGCCCGTGTACGCGCGGTCGGAGAAGTGCACCTCGCCCGCGTCCGTCGCCCGGCCGACCTGCTCGACGCGCCGCACGGCGATCGCCGCGCCCGGGCCGTCGCCGCGCGCCACGACGCCTCGCTCCCACGCGCGACGCCGGACGGCGCGGAGCGGTCCGAGCTCCTTCAGCGCCGCGGCCGCGATGAGGAGCGTCGTCACCCACAGGATGGCGAGCGCGAGCGCGCCCATCATGGGGTAGGTGAGCACGCGCCCCTCCGCTCGCGGTCAGGCGCTCGCGGCCTCGGCCTCGGCGCGGCGCATCGCGCGCGGAGCGAGGGCCACCGGCGCGACGCGGCGCTCGGCGACGGCGACGTCGCGCGCAGGCGGCCGCAGGAGGTTCCACGCGTACGCGCGGAGGAGGTAGAGCACCATGCTCGGCTCGTCGAGGAGCGGGTCGATCCGCGGCACGACCTCACGCGCGTGCGCGTCGTCGAGCACCGACCAGTGGAGGCCGGCCCGGTTGTGATGGATCGTGTGGTAGCCGTTGTTGCACATGATCCAGTTGAATCCGCGGCCGACGAAGTTCCGTGAGTGGTTCCACTCGCTCGTCGTGTCGCACCGATCGTGCTGGATGAGGTTGATGCGCAGGATGCAGCGCGCGCCGTAGAGCTGCGGGATCACGACGAAGAACAGCGTCGTCCAGAAGTCCCACACGAGCAGCGCGCCCGTGAGGCCGAACGCGAACACGTTCTCGAAGAGGTACTGCCGCGCGAACTCCTTGCGGCCGGCGAGCTTCGCCCAGCGCGTCACTCCTGCGAACGTGTTCGGCCCCGCGACGTTCGGGAAGTGGACGAGGTTCAGCAGGTTCCAGCCGAACGAGACGTGATCGGGCGCGGCCCAGTCGGGCTGGCCGTCGTCCTCGAAGTGGTGATGAACGAGGTTGTGCGAGGGGATGTTCGCGGACGCGGGGTAGAGCGCGCCGAAGCTGAGCACGCACCGGAACACCATGTTCGCGCGCCGGCTGTGGAAGACCCCTTGATGCAGGTGGTTGTGGATGACGACCGCGTTCAAGAAGCTCAAGAGGCACGCGAGGCCGAGGCACGCCACGTTGCGACACGCGGGCATGAGCTCCATCGACGCGAGCAGGCCGAGGTAGGCGCCGACGATGCCGATCTGCCGCCACTCGGCGGGGTGCTTGACGAGCCAGGGCGCGCGGGAGCTCACGACGATTCGACCTCGCCTTTAACAGAGGCGCTCGGCGTGGACAACGTCCCGAGCATGCTCCGGCGCCGCGAAGCGCGGTTCGCGGGCGTGAACGTGCTCGTCCCATATGACTGGAACGTAGACGGACTACACCATTTCGAGTATTCGACCCGACGCACCAAAGGAGCCTCGTCTGTGACCGCGATCGTCTCCACGCTGACGTCCCTCCCGTTCACGCAGCTGCGGAAGAATCGCTACTTCTACCTCTGGTACGACGGCTTCTACGCGGCGCTCTGCGCGACGCTGCTGCTCGCGATGCACTACGCGCGCTGGGGCGGCCTGGTCTCGACTTGGGA
>DASYCF010000650.1:0-4462 GCA_036500365.1 Byssovorax sp. | reverse complement strand
ACAAGCCAAGGCCCGGCCCGAAGCGGCGCGACGTCGCAGCCATCTCCAGTGGATCGCAGGAGTGGGGGGCCCCGCGCGATTCACTCGCGCGGGGGGAGAGGGCGCGAGCCCTCTCCTGTAGCTGAGCCCTCTCCTGTCGCTAATGCGCGAGCGAGATCACGACCTTGCGATCGCGCGACCAGCCCTGCTCGTCGGTGCCGGTCGCCTCGAGCTCGCCCTTCGACGTCGCCTCGAGGCGCGCCTTGTCGACGCCCTTCAGGGCCAGGTAGCCGAGCACGCTGCCCGCGCGCTTTTGGCCGAGCGCGAAGTTGTACTCGGTCTCGCCGCGCGGGTCGGTGTGGCCGGTCATCCGCATGCGCTTGTCCTTCGCCGGGCCCGTCGAGAAGCACGTGGCGAGCGGATCGAGCGCGGCCGCGGCGTCCCCGGCGATCGACGCCGAGTCGAACGCGAAGTGCGCGGTCGGGATGTTGCCGCACAGCTTGATGATCTCGTCGTCGATCTGGATCGACCCCGAGGTGGGCGTCGCGACGTCGGCCTTGGCCGCGGTCGGGTGCGGACGCGAGTCGGTCCTCGCGTCGTCTTCGGTCTGCGGGGGCTTTTTGTCGTCCGAACAGCCCGCGCACGCGAGCGCGCCCAAGACGGTCGCGGCGAGGATGGCCTTCGCAGAGTTCCTTGACGGCATGTGTTGCCTCCTTTTCGGTGGCATCGCGTACCACGTCCGCCGGACCCGCGCGAGGAACCGGGGCCGCGCATTCGTGTCGGGCGATCCGCTACGATGTCGGGCGCATGCCTCGACGCTTTGCGGGTCTCTCATCCATCGCCGCGCTCGTCGCCGGCGTCGCGTTCGCCCTGCCCGCGCGGGCGAACCTGCCCGTTCAGCGCACGTTCTTCACGCTGCCGTCGTCGAACGGGTACGGCGCGACGATGCTCGATCTGTCGCAGGCGAAGCTCACGCATTTCCGCGAGCACGTGTTCGCGTCCGAGGAGATCCAGCTCGACGGGAGCGGCAACGAGGTCCTCGACGCGACCGGCGACCCGCTCTCGATCGCGACGCGCGATCTGCTGTACGACGCGTACTTCGGCCTGCGTCAGGGCGGTAACCAGGCGTGGCTCACGGGGGCGCCGGTCGACCTCGGGGCGAGCGGCTACGCCGCGTACGCGAGCGGCAAGAACGGCGGCACCGGCGTCGTCACGCTCGTGCAGACCAGCGGCAACCTCAAGGTGACGACGTACGCGTTCGCGCCGCAGGGCCTCGCGCACGCGGGCCTCGTCATGGCGCTGCACGTCGAGAACACCGGCGGCACGACGGCGACGGGCGTGAGCCTCTTCTCGATCGAGAACGTGCACCTCGGCTACGGCCGCCCCGGGCCGATGACGGTGATCGGCGACAACGGCGAGACGGTCGTGTTCGACGGATCGATGGCCCGCGCCGACTTGATCGAGCGCGGGTTCGCGGGCGTCGTCGTCGCGCGGCCGCTGGGCGCGCCGACACACCACGCCGCGTCGAGCGCGGGCGCGCCCGCGAACCAGGACGTGTTCCAGATCGTGCAAGCCGGCGGCACGACGGACCTGCCCGACCTGAACGGCACGGCGCCGACGGCCGACGGCGCGGTCACGGCGTTCCAGTGGGACGTCGGCGCCCTCGGTGCGGGTCAAGACGCGTGGGCCGGCGTCGCGCTCGCCCACGACGGCGACCCGTTCGCCGACGCGACCGTGCAAGGCTGGCTCGACGCGTACGTGAACGGACGCGACGCGAAGACGCTCGTCGACGCCGAGATCGCGAGCTGGAAGACGTTCCAAACCAGCCTCACGCCGCCGACCGGCCTCAGCGCCGACGAAGACGCGCTCGTCCGCCAGTCCGCCGTCATGATGAAGATGGCGCAGAACGAGGAGGACACGACCTACCTCCGCGAGCTCCTCACGATGGACGGCGAGCCGCGTTACACGAGCTTCGGCACCGCCGCGAACGGCCCGCTGGCGACGCTGCCGGCCACGGTCGTGCACGACGGCAAGGGCCAGGTGCTGGCGAGCTTGCCGCCGGGCCAGTACACGATCGCGTGGACGCGCGACATGGCCTACTCGGTCGCGGCGATGTCGAGCCTCGGCATGAAGACCGAGGCGCGCGAGGCGCTCGAGTTCACGCTCGGCGCCGAGGCGAACCGCTTCCAGACGTGGAGCGAGCTCGCGCCGTACTCGATGCCGCCGTATCAGGTGAGCCTCGTCCGCTACTACGGCTTCGGCGTCGAGGAGACCGACATCGACGCGAACGGTCCGAACCTCGAGTTCGACGGACTCGGCCTGTACCTGTGGGCCGCGCACCACTACGAAGCGCTGACCGGCGACACGAGCTTCGTCGATCAGAGCTGGCCCGTGCTCTCGACGAAGATCGCCGACGTGCTCGTCGCCTTGATCAACCCCGCGACGGGCCTGCTGGATCCGGACTCGTCGATCTGGGAGACGCACTGGAACGGGCGGCAGCGCACGTGGGCGTACTCGAACATCACCGCCGTGCGCGGCCTCTGCGACGCGTCGACGCTCGCCGCGCGCGAGGGCGACGCGATGCGCGCGACGCTCTACAAGGACGCGGCGAACAACCTGCGCACCGCCATCGCCGAGCACCTGACCGACGGCTCGCGCGCCATCGCGTCGAACGCCGAGGAGCTCGCCGAGGGCGAGGGCTACTGGGACGCGGCGGTGCTCGACGCGATCGCGATGGGCCTCTTCGATCCGCACGGCACGATCGCGAGCGCGACGTTCCAGGGCATCGAGCAGCACCTCGCCGTGCCCGCCGGCGCCGGCTGGTCGCGCAACGACGACAGCGTCGACCACGCGGGCGGCACCGACCAGTCGCCCTGGGGCAGCGACTACGACAGCGCCGAGTGGATCTTCACCGACATGCGCGGCGCTGTCGCCGCGCAGCGCATGGGCGACTCCGCGCGCGCGCAGGCGCTCGTCGACTGGGTGCAGAAGCAGTCGCTCGAGAACTACCTCGCCGTGTCGGAGACGTACGACGAGGGCACGGCCCTCTACAAATTCAACGCGCCCATGATCGGCTTCGGCGCAGGCGCGTTCACGCTCGCCGTGGCGAACCGCGCGTCCGCGCTCGACGACCCGGCGTGCGGCGCGTACTTCGACGAGAGCACCCTGTCGGGCAGCGGCGGCGGCTCGACGGCGGGCGCGGGCGGCGCGTCGACGACCGGCGCGGGCGGCGCGAGCGGCGCGGGCGGCGGCGCCGGGCTGTCGACGGGCGCGAGCTCGGACACGTTCGGCCCGCAGGGCGCCGCGGACGACGGCGCGTGCAGCTGCGTGGACGGCGCAGCGCCCCGCGGCTCGAGCGCGCCCGCCGCCGCGGCGGCGCTCCTGGCCGGCCTCGCCCTCGCGAGCCGCCGACGCGCGCGATGTGTTAAATCGCGAGGATGAGCCTCGTCGAAGCCATCAACGACCCCGCGAAGAAGCCGCGCATCATCACGGACTGCTGCACGCTCCTCGACCAGGAGGTGAGCGACAAGGGCGGCCTCTCCGGCCTCGCCGTCAAGGCCGGCTACGCGACGGTGAAGGGCTTCAAGCCCGGCTTCATCCACGACGTCGTCGAGAAGCTCCTGCCGGAGTTCGCCGCCAACCTCGACCCGCTCTGGGACGAGGGCAAGGCGAAGGGCAACGCGGAGTCGCACCTCGTCGCGAACAAGTCGCGCGTGGCCGACGCGCTCCTCGCGATCACCGACGCGAAGGCGAAGAGCTCGAGCAGCGGCGCCGTGCGCGGCACGTACGAGCGGCTCCGCGGCTCCGCGAAGAAGAACGTGGAGGAGGCGGCGCCGCGCCTCGCGAAGCTCCTCGCCAAGTACGCGTGAACGCCATGACGACGCCCTCGCTCCCCATCCTCGAGTTCGTGCTCGAGAACTACAAGAACTTCAACTCGCGGGCGACGCGCGACGCGCTGCTCGCCTACGCGCGCCACGTCGACGCGGGCGGCAAGATGTTCTGGGCCGTCGCCGGCGCGATGAGCTCGGCGCAGCTCGGCATCACGATCGCGCCCGCCATCCGCGCCGGCCTGATCCACGGCCTGAGCGTCACGGGCGCGAACCTCGAGGAGTCGCTCTTCCGCCTCGTCGCGCACGACGCGTACGAGGACTTCCCCGACTACCGCTACTTCACCAAGGACGACGACACGCGCATCCTCGAGCAGCGCATGCGACGCGTGACCGACACGAGCATCCCCGAGGACGAGGCGTTCCGCGCCGTCGAGAAGATCGTGGTGCCGATGTGGAAGCGCGCGACCGAGAAGAAGGATCGCCGCTTCTGGCACGAGTACTTCTACGAGATCGTGCAGGCGGTCGAGCCGGCGACGTACGAGGGCGACCCCGAGCAGTGCTGGCTCCTCGCCGCCGCGCGCGCGCGGCTGCCCATCGTCGTGCCCGGCTACGAGGACTCGACGTTCGGCAACATCTTCGCGTCGCACGTGAAG
>DASYCF010000649.1:0-10132 GCA_036500365.1 Byssovorax sp. | reverse complement strand
GTTCCGCAACGTCCTTCGGAGGCTCGTCGTCACGCAGGGCGACACCGAGCCTGCGAGCGTCGAGCAGCAACGCCTGCTCGGAAAGACCTGTCCGAGCCTCTACGATCTTCGCAACCTGTTCCAGGTGAACGTCGAGGAGGGCAGGCACCTCTGGGCGATGGTGTATCTGCTCCAGAGCTACTTCGGGCGCGACGGTCGCGAGGAGGCCGAGGGCCTGCTCGAGCGGCGCAGCGGCAACCCCGACAAGCCCCGCATCCTCGGCGCGTTCAACGAGCCGTGCAGCCACTGGCTGAGCTTCTTCATGTTCACGTTCTTCACCGATCGCGACGGCAAGTATCAGCTGCTCGCGCTCGCGGAGAGCGGCTTCGATCCGCTCGCGCGCACGACGCGCTTCATGCTCACCGAAGAGGCGCACCACATGTTCGTCGGCGAGACGGGCATCCTCCGCGTCGTCGCGCGCACGTGCGAGCTCATGAAGAAGAACGCGAGCGAGGACGCGCGGGCCGAGGGCGGGATCGACCTGCCGCTCATGCAGAAGTACATGAACTTCTGGTACTCGGTGAGCCTCGACCTCTTCGGCGGCGAGATCTCGAGCAACGCGGCGAACTTCTTCGCGTCGAGCCTCAAGGGCCGCGCGAAGGAGGAGAAGCACGAGGACCACGTCGCGCTCGAGGGCACGTACGGCATGGAAGTCCCCGTGGCAGGCGCGAACGGCGGGCGGCCGACGTTCAAGCACGAGGACGTGCCGCTGCGCACGGCCATGAACGAGGTCCTGCGCGACGAGTACGTCGACGACTCGCAGCGCGGCGTCGACAAGTGGAACCGCGTGATCGAGGAGGCGGGCTTCTCGTTCAAGCTCACGCTCCCGAGCCGCCGCTTCCACCGCGCGGGCGGCATCTACGCGGGCATGCACTTCGACCCCGCCGGCAACCCGCTCACGAAGGAAGAGTGGGAGGCGAAGAAGGACCAGTGGCTCCCGACCGAGGCCGACGAGGCGTACGTGAAGAGCCTCATGAACAAGCCGGTCTACGACCCGAAGCAGATGGCGAACTGGATCGGCGCGCCGCCGCGCGGCATCAAGGGCAAGCCCGTCGACTTCGAGTACGTGCGCCACACGCCGTAGTTCAGAAAGCGGCGCCGGGGCGAGGCAGCCCAAGCTGGTGCTCGGCTCGGACTCGATCGTCGACGAGCACGCCGAGAGCGTTGTGCGAGAGCTGCTGGAACGGTTGACGGACGGCGAACAGTGCGCGGCGCGCCGTGCTCCAGGCTCGTTGCACTGCGCGCGGATCGCCCTGTCCAGGAGCCAGACCTCGTCAGCGCTGAGGCCTGGCAGCACCATTGGGGAGTGCGTCGTCGCGATGAATTGAATGCGAGGGAATACCCGTTTGAGCGCCGGGATCAGTCGAACCTGCCACGTCGGATGAAGGTGCAAATCGATCTCGTCGACGAGTACGAGGCCCTCCATTTCTTCCGGCTCCACCTTGGTCCCTGCCTCAAGGACGATATATCCCACTACGTCTGAGAGCCAGGCAATGAGCGACTGATAGCCTTGGGAAAGCCACACAGCCGGAACGCGCATGGTGGTCCCGCCAGTCTCGATCTCGAAGCGGTCACCTTCGACCAAGTCCCTGCTGCTGCGTACGCCGCCTCGGCCCACGAGTGAGACGTTCTTCACATGCGGCAGAAGTTCACCGGCAACGAAGACTTGCTGAAGAATTTTGGCGAACTTTCGGCTCAGCTCCGGCTCGAGAAGATCCGCAAAGGAGGTGCCCACGAAGTCACTGCCAAACACCGACCGCAGCCGATCGATCGACGGATCGAGCTGCCGCACCTCGGACTTGGACGAGCCGCGAATCGCGCGTTGCGTGCCGTATGCAGCAACGAACCAATCTCGGAGCTGACGCGCTCGCGCAGTGTCGAGGACGAGGTCCTGTTCCGTCGGCAAATCCCTATAGTAGGACATACCCTCGAAGCCGCGTCGGTCCGTCTCGAGTTCGAGCTGCGAGACAATACTCGGCGAGGTCTCGGGCTTCGTCGACTCGAGCGTGGGGTAGGTCCTCGAAGCGTGTCGCTCCTGACTAAAGGAGAACTCAGCGCGAAGCTTTACAGTCTGCGGCGCCCTGAGGTCAGGCCACGATTTCACGACATCCGTGACGAGTTGCGTTGCGATGTCGACCCCGCCCGCGAGGGTGGCGATGGCCTGCAGCATCGTCGTCTTACAGAGCCGATTCTCGCCGACGAACACAGTCCACATCCGCGGCGAACCGTCGGCCGCAAAAACTGTACCTCGACCTCCCGGAGGAGCTTGAGCCGCTCGATGCGGAGACGCTCGAGATACACGCGCGGAAGGATGCCGCAACCGAACGTCCCGCGCGACGCTGCGATGAACTAGCCGTTCGCCACTGCGGTGCCGTTCGTCGCTACCTGGGGACGACGAAGCGCATCGTCGCCGTCACGGTGAGCGGCGCCGTCGCGCTCATGCGCAGCGTCGCGGCGCGGACGCCCCTCGGCAGCGCGACGTCCACGAGGCCGAAGGACATGTCGCCTTGCGTCGGCGTCGTTCCCTCGGCGATCGCCGCGCCGCTCTCGTCGTCGAGCTCGAGGCGGAGCTTCGCGTCGGCGATCGGGAACGGCTCCGTCGTCACCTCGAACAACGTGCCCCCGACCTCCCCGTCGAACGAGAGGCACACGTCGATCGGCGCGGGCCCGAGCGTGAGCGGCCCGGCCGTGGCGGAGAGCCGACCGTCGAGGCTGAGCGCTTCGAGCGCCGCGCACAGGGTCGAGACCGCGCCGCCGCCGCCCGTCGACGCGGCGCTCGCGCCGTCGACGGCGACGTTCGCGCCGCAGCCCGCCGCGACCACGAGGAGCGCCGCCGCGCCGAGCGCGCGCGCCACGCGAGCGGCGGCGGCGCGCACGCGATCAGGCCTGGGCTCCGAAGGGCGCGCCGCACGTGAGGCACGCCTTCGGGATCTCGTCCTTGTGGTAGACCTCGCCGCAGCGCGCGCAGAGCAGCGCGTCCTTCTCGAAGGCGATGAGCCGCTCGCTCGCCTTGCAGCGCTGGCCGGCGATCTGCGGCGGCTCGAGCGCGAGCACCTCGCCGTCGGTGTCGCTCGGCTCCGGGAGCGTGAGCTCGCCGTCGATCTGCTCCGGGATGCGGCGCTTGACCTCCTCGAGCACGCGCGCCGCCGCGAGCGGCTGCGCGCCGACGGGCACATGGACCGAGCGCCCGTTCGACTGGACGACGATCGCGTCCTTGCCGAGGAGCACGCGCACGACGTCGCACCAGGCGATGCGCTCGATCTGGTTCGCGTCCGACTCCTCGCCCACGCCGGCGTCGCCGACGCGCAGCACCTTCGGCACGCGCGCGCCGAGGACCGCCACGGCGAGGAAGAGCACGGCGCCGCCGCCGAGCAGGTACGGCGCGAGCTTGTGCGGGCCGAGGTCCTCCGAGCGGAGCCATTGCCCGTACGTGCCTGCGCCGACCAGCACGGCGCCGATCGACATGCCGAGCATCGACAGGACGACCCCGAGCGAGGTCTTCGGCTCGAAGCGCCGCTCCCGCCGTGGGTCGCTCCGCGTGAGGAGACCCGGCGTGCCCGGTCCGCCCTTCGCGCGCTTCTTCTTGGCGCCGGTCTTGTCAGCCATGCGCGCTCGATATCGGAGCCGCGCTGGCGACGCAAAGCCTTCGGCGCGCGGCGGGTCTAAGCTCCCGCACGTGGCGCGAACGTCTGCCCGACGCGACAGGCTCGAGCGCGGCGCGCTGCTCGGGGTCGCGCCGCTCTCCATCGCGCTCGCCGCCGCGGTGCTGCTCGGCCCGGGAGGCGCGCGGCCCGCGCCGTTCGCGCGCGTGTACGGCGCGCCGTTTGGCGAGCGCGTCGCGCTCCGGGTGCTCACGTCGACGACGTTGTTCGGCGTCGACGAGGCGGTGCGGATCGACGACGTGCGCCTCGTGGAGCGGCGTCCCGAGGGCGACGTCGTGCGCTGGCGCGGCGGCTCGGGCGCCGAGGGCGTCGCCGAGGCGTGGTTCGACGCCGAGCACGGCGCGAAGGGCCCGCTGAAGCTCCGCGTCGACGGCCTCGGGCGCGCGCTCGCCGCGGGGGAGGTCGCGCGCGATCGGCCGCACCCGCTTCACTCGACCCACGCCCGTCTCGAGGGCGATCGGCGGGGCGAGCTCGTCGTGTTCGCCGACGTCCTCGGCGGCGCGCTGCTCGGACCGTTTCCGGCCCGCGTCGTCGTGCACGTCATCGACGCCGAGACCACCGGCGTCGGCGTAGAGCACGCGACGGTCGAGATCGACGCGCCGGGCGCCGAGGTGAAGCCGACGGCGGGCGAGACGGACGCGCACGGCGACGCGACGTTCACGCTCGCCGCGCGCGCGCCCACGCTCGACGCGACCTTCTCCGCGTCGACGGGCCTCCGCCGCGGCAGCTTGTCGGCGCACGTGCCGATCCTCGCCGGCGCGGCGATCCTCGAGCGGCGCGGGCGTGAGGCGTTCGTCGTCGCGCCCTCGCCGCGCGACGTCGAGTACGTCTCGTTCTGGGGCGACGAGGGTCGCGTCGCCGGTCAGGTCGTGCACCTCGAGAGGCGCTCCGACGGCTTCTTCGAGGGCAAGCTCGCGCCTGTCGACGCGGTGCTCGCGGCGCAATTTCGGGCGTCGCACGGCAGCGTCGACGTGCCCGGCGGCGACATCCCCGACACCGCGACGCTCGCGAGCGATCCGCTCGAGCTGGGCGTCACCACGTGGACCGCGTCGGTCTTCGAGGAGAGTCGGCTCACGGCGCCGGGGCTGACGCTGCTGCTCGACGGGCGCGACGCCGCGGTCGAGGCCGAGTCGTCGCGCGCTTGGCGGGCGCGCCGCGCGGCGATCTACGTGGTCGGCGCGGCCGCGGCCGTCGTCATCGCGCTCATCCTCGGGCGCGGCCGTCGCGCGCAGCGGAGCCTCGAGGCGCACCTCGCCGAGGACGGCGACGAAGCCCTCCGCGCCGCGCGCGGCGAGTCAGGGCTGTGGAGCTTCCTCTCCGTCGCGATCGTCGCGCTCGCGTTCTCGATCGTCGCGGCCTTCGCGACGTTTCGCTGACGGCGCTCGCTCCGTCGTGCTCGTCACGCCGAGCGCGCGAGCTCGTGGGCGTGGAGGAGCGACCTGCGCGCCGCGGCGCTGTCGTCGACGCACGCTCGGCAAAGGCAGTCCGCCGGCCCCGCGATGAGAGGGTGTCCGGCCCCGCAGCGACAGCACGCGCGCCCGCTCCTCGTCCGCGGCGGGGGCGGGTCCTCCTCGAAGACGAGGGCCGCGAGCTCGAGGCAGCACGGCGTGAAATGGAGCGTCCCGCTGGCCACGAGCGGCTGCTCGAGCGAGGAGATGCCGCAGAAGAGGCAGGCCGGCGCGACGGCGCCCGACGCGCTGACGCCGCGTACGAAGCGCGGGACGACGCGCCAAGGCGCCAGCGCATGTCGGGATCGGGCGCCGACGGCGAGCGCGAGCGCGCCGCCCGTGAGCACCAGGAACCGGCGTCGATGCACCCTGCGTCAGCGCCCGCCGCCGCGGATTGTTCCCGTCGCGGCGCGCGTGCCTCGAGCGCCGCCCGCGCGTGAGCGCGTCAGTCCATCTTCGTGTCGAGCAGGAGGCGCGAGCGGCCGATCATGATCTCGTCGCCGTGGTGCAGCTCCTGCTGACCGTGGACGCGCACGAACACGCCCGTCTTCGAGCCGAGGTCGGTCAGGATGATCGCGCCCGCCTGCTCGTCGAGGAGGCAGTGGTGCTCGCTCACGAGCGCGTCGCCGCGGATGATCATGTCGTTGTAGCCCGAGCCGATGTAGAGCGTCGTGCCGCGCGCGAGGATGCACCCGCCCTCGGAGCCGCCCTCGAAGATCTGCAGCACCCGGAACGACGACACGCGCACGGGCGACGAGTAGCAGTACGTCGGACCCGGGCCCGGCGTGTGGTTGAACGTCGGCACCTTGTCGATGCGGAGCAGCTGATCGCCGACGATGAACTCGTCGCCGATGGCGAGCTCGACCGGGCGGCGGATGCGCAAGAACACGCCGTTTCCACCGTCGAGATCGTCGAGCCAGAGCTTCTCTTCCCGGAAGCGGAACGCGGCCTCGCGCGGGTGGCAGAAGGGATCGCCGGGCAGCGCGATCGCGCCCTCGGCGCCGATGATCGCCTCGTCCCCGGAGGGCGCGTACACGTCGGGCGCGGCGGCCGACATGCTGCGGAGCACGTGCAGCTTGAAGCGCGGCTTCGCGGCCGGGGCGGCGGGCGTCGCGGCGGCGGGCGAGGGGATCGGCGTGCCCGCAGCGGGCAAAGGCGCGGGCGTCGCGGCGGCGGGCGCGCCCTCGCGCTTGCTCGCGGGGCCGCCCCTCGCGCCCTTGTTGCCGAGCCGCTGGATGTCGACGGCGGGTGGCTCCGTGAGCACGAGCATGCCGCCCGACTCCCGGCCCTCGACGATCCCGTCGAATTTGCCCTCGCGGAGCGCCAGCACCATCTCCATGTGCTGGCCCTTCATCAGGGTCTTCACGAAGACGGCGACGTCCTTGTCCTCGACGTGCTCGGTGTACGAGCGCTTGAAGCTCCGGATGATGCGGCCGCCGTCGGCGAAGAGGTGCGTGATGACGTGCGGCTTGTCGAGGCCCGAGTCCTCGGTCTGCACGTGGAAGACGCGGCCCTTGTATTTGAGATCGTTGTTGAAGCCGAGCTGCGCGCGGCGAAAGCCCGGCTTGGTCAGCTCCTTGTCGAGCTTCGCGATCTCCTCGGCGGTGTACTTCGCGAGCGCGGCCTCGAGCGGCCCGTGCTGGCCGACGATGCCCTCCATGCGCTCGAACGCCATCTTCGCGATCTCGGCGCGCGAGTCGAACTGCAGCGCGTCGGCGAGGAGCGCCTGCCCCTCTGCGTCGTTCGGGCCGGCGACGGCCCACGCGCAGAGGACGCTGACGGCCTCGGCCGTTCGGTTCTTCGCGACGAGGACCTTCGCCACCTTGGCGGCCGCCCTGCGGGTGTCGATGACGCTCTCGGTCATTGCGGCGGAGTTCTCGGCCCAGCGCGTGAGCGCGCTCGTGGATAAGGCGCGTCGTCGTCGAGTCCCGCGCAGACGTCAAGCGGGCGCCGCCGAGCGTAGCAAGCCCCGGCGCCGCGTGTCAGCTAGGGAGGCCCCGGGGCCGACGAGGGTCCGGCGCCCGAGCCCGAGCCCGAGCCCGAGCCCGCAGCCGAGCCCGAGCCCGAGCCGAGCCCGAGCCTGAGCCTGAGCCTGAGCCCGAGCCCGCGCCTGAGCCCGAGCCTGAGCCTGCGCCCGAGCCCGAGCCCGAGCCCGAGCCCGCGCCGCTTCCCGATCCACGTGGCCGAGGCGGACGCGCGACGCCCGGGCGGGCGCGGTCACTCGTAGCGGAGCGCGTCGATCGGGTCGAGCCGCGACGCCTTGCGCGCGGGGTACAGGCCGAACACGACGCCCGTGAGGCCCGAGAACACCACCGAGATGACGATGACGTCGACGCGGACGAGCATCGGCCAGTGGAAGCTCGCTGCGAGACGGCTCGCGCCGACGACGCCGATGAGCACGCCGAGCACGCCGCCGATGAGCGCGAGCACGAGCGCCTCGACGAGGAACTGCGCGAGGATCTGCCGCCGCTTCGCGCCGACCGCCATGCGGAGGCCGATCTCGCGCGTCCGCTCGGTGACGCTCACGAGCATGATGTTCATGATGCCGATGCCGCCGACGAGCAGCGACACGGCGGCCACGCTCGCGAGCAGCGTGGTGAGCGTGCGCGTGCCCTCTTGCTGCGCGTTCGCCATCTCGGCGAGGTTCCGGATCGAGAAGTCGTCCTCGGCCTTGTCCTCGAGGTGGTGGCGCTCGCGGAGGAGCGATCGCACCTGCGACTCGGTGCGCCCCGTGTCGCCGATCGCGGCGACGTACACGGTCCCGGCGAGGAACTTCTTGAGGCCGCCCTGGATCTTCGCGCCGAACGTCGAGAAGGGGATGTACACGCCGTCGTCGTAGTCCTGGCCGCTCGTGCTCTGGCCCTTCGGCTCGAGCACCGCGACGACGATGAACGGGATGTTGCGGATGCGGATGACCGAGCCGACGGGGTGCGCGTTCGCGCCGTAGAGCTTCTCGACGACGGTCTGGCCGAGCACGGCGACCTTGGCGCCGCTCTCGACGTCTGCGTCGGTGAAGCGGGTCCCCTCGACCGCGGGCCACGCGCGGATGTCGAAGTAGTCGGGCGAGACGCCGTAGATCATCGTCCCCCAGTTCTGATCCTCGACGATGACCTGCCCCGCGGTGCGGAGCTGCGGCGCGGCGTATTTCACGCTCGGCAGCTCGGTCTGGATGGCCTTGAGATCCTCCCACGTGAGCGTCGGCATCGAGCCGTAGCCGCCGTGGGCGCCGCTCGCCGTCGTCGTCCCGGGCAGGACGACGAGGAGGTTCGTGCCCATCGCCGCGAACGCCTCCTCGACGCGGGCCTTCGCGCCCTCGCCGATGGCGACCATGGCGATGACGGCCGCGACGCCGATGACGATGCCGAGCGTCGTCAAGAACGAGCGCATCTTGTTCCGCATGAGCGCGCGCAGGGCGACCTTGAACGTGGCGAACGGGTTCACGCCGTCGCCCCCGGGCGCGCGAGCACGGGCTGCTTGCGATCGTCGCTGAGCTTCACGCCGTCCTTCATCACGACGACGCGCGACGCGTACTCGGCGATGTCGGGCTCGTGCGTCACGATCACGATGGTGATGCCCTCGGCGCCGAGCGCTTGGAAGAGCGCCATGATCTCGACGCTCATTCGCGAGTCGAGGTTGCCCGTCGGCTCGTCGGCGACGAGGAGCTTCGGGCGGCCCACGATGGCGCGCGCGATGGCGACGCGCTGCTGCTGCCCGCCGGACAGCTGGTTCGGGTGGTGGTGCTCGCGGTCGGCGAGGCCGACGTGCGCGAGGGCCTGCCGCGCGCGCGCGCGGCGCTCCTTCGCGGGCAGGCCCGCGTAGAGCAGCGGCAGCTCGACGTTCTCGAGCGCGCTCGTGCGCGTGAGCAGGTTGAAGCTCTGGAAGACGAAGCCGAGCATCTTGTTGCGGAGCTCGGCGAGCTCGTCGTGATCGAGGCGCGAGACGTCGCGGCCCGCGATCTCGTAGCGGCCCGACGTCGGCCGATCGAGGCAGCCGACGACGTTCATCAGCGTGCTCTTTCCCGAGCCGCTCGAGCCCATGATCGCGACGAGATCGCCCTCGTCGATCGTGAGCGAGACGCCGCAGAGCGCGTGCACCTCGACGTCGCCCATCACGTACGTCTTCGTCACGTCCTCGAGCACGACGAGCGGCTTGCCCATGCGCGCCTCAGAACATGCGCGGCATGCGCCCGCCGCCCGAGGTGGGGGCGGGCTTCGCGCCGGTGAGCGTGTCGATGATCACCTCGTCGCCGACCTGGAGCGCGCCGTCGAGGACCTCGCTCGCGGTGCCGTCGGTCACGCCGGTGCGGACGGCGACGCGCTTCACCGCGCCGCCGCGGAGCACCCACACGGCGCGCTTGTCCGGCTCGGGCTTGGCGGTCGGGTTCGGCGCGCCCTCGGCGTCGGCCGGCTCGGCCGAGGCGGCCGCGCGCGCGCCCTTCTTGCCGTGCCTGTGCGCGCCGTCGCCGCTCTCGGTGAGGCTCGCGACGAGAGCCGGCGACGGCCGAAATCGGAGCGCCGCGTTCGGCACCTCGAGCACGTCGTCCTTCTCGGCGTAGACGAACGTGACGTTCGCCGTCATCCCCGGGCGCAGGCGGAGATCCGTGTTGGCCA
This sequence comes from Byssovorax sp., assembly GCA_036500365.1. Classification (GTDB taxonomy): domain Bacteria; phylum Myxococcota_A; class Polyangia; order Polyangiales; family Polyangiaceae; genus DASYCF01. The sequence goes on along the minus strand of DASYCF010000649.1, from coordinate 373 downwards.
CGTCGAGCACGGCGTCGTACGTGACGACGTTCTGCACGTTGGTCGCCGAGTTGCGGATCTGGCGCACCTTGCCGGTGAAGCGATCGTTCGGGAACGCGTCGACGACGAACGTCGCCGTCGCGCCGGCCTCGAGCTTGCCGACGTCGCCCTCGGCCACGCTCGTGTCGACCTGCATCTTGCGGAGGTCCTCGGCGATGACGAAGAGCACGGGCGCCTGCAGCGACGCGGCGACCGTCTGCCCGACGTCGACGCTGCGCGAGATGACCGTGCCGTCGACCGGCGAGACGATGTTCGTGTACTTGAGGTTCACGAGCGCCGCGTCGAGCTGCGCCTTCGCCTGCTCGACGTTGCCGCCCTGCGCGACGATGTCGGC
>DASYCF010000648.1:0-2994 GCA_036500365.1 Byssovorax sp. | reverse complement strand
GCTGCGCCTGCGGCTCGTGCCGGGGGGGCCGTACGTGAAGGCCGGCCCCGAGCTCCACGTCGCGGTGCCCGTCGCGCACCCGAGCATCGTGCGGCAGATCCTGCTCGCGGTCGTCGTGCTCGGTGTCGCCGCGTGGGTCATCGCGGGGTGGCGTCGCGCGCCGAAGGCGATCGTCGCGGCGTCATCGGAGCCCGCACACGCGCCGCCGTCGGGGCGCGCCGGCGTCGAGGTGCTCGCCCAGCCGCGCGGCATGACGGGGTGGCGCGGCACGGTGTGCGACGCGCACGACGGCGCGCCGATCGCGGGGGCGCGCCTCCGCATCGTGACGCCTGCGTTTCAAGGCGACGGCGTGGCGGCCGAGGCGACGGCCGACGCGCAAGGCGCGTTCACGCTCGAGTCGAGCGCGTCGCGCGACGGCGCGCGGCTCGTCGTCGAGTCGACGCTGCACTCCGCGTACGAGCAGGCGTTGCCGCCGCCCAGCGTGCTCGGCATCGCGCTCGTCACGCGGCGACGCGCCCTGCTCGAGCGGCTCGTGCGCTGGGCGCGCAGGCACGGCGCGCCCTTCGATGCCCTCCCCGAGCCCACGCCCGGTCACGTTCGCCGCGCCGCGGCCCGCAGCGACGCGACCGGCGTCGCGACTTGGGCCGCGCGGGTCGAAGCCGCGGCGTACGGCGCCGACTCCGTCGGCCCCGAGGTCGAGAAGGAGGTCCGCGCGAACGAGCCTCATCAACCGCCCGGTTGAATAGGCCGCGCGCGACGCGGTGACCCGAGACTCATTGACGCGTGGAAGCCGATCCATATAGTCGCCGCGCCGACCTCTGCGACGACTCGCGAGGCAGGCGCTCGATCGTGGCGCTCTCAACGTCGCCCGAGCTACGCGACCGGAGACCCTGCGTGGACCCTACGTACATCGTCGTCGGCGTCATCTTCCTCGCGCTCGTCGTGGCGTATTTCGTCTTCGGCAGGAAGAAGCCGGCCGAGCTCGAGCAACCCGCGAAGGCGCCCGCGCTCGGCGAGAAGCCCGCCGCGAAGCCTGCCGCCAAGTCGGCGAAGCCCGCCCCCGCGACGACCTCGGAGCCGCCGTCCAAGAAGGCGCCGAAGCAGCCGTCCGCGCGCCCCGCCACGGCGAACGAGGACGAGGACGAGGACGAGGCGATCGCCGAGGCCGAGCAGTCGGCGCGTCCGGCGCCGGCCGTCTCGGAGCCGCCGCGCAAGCCCCCGGTCCCGTCGGGAGCGCCTGCTGCACCGTCGAAGCGCCCCGGCGCGCCCGCCCCGGCGCGCAAGCGCGACGTCGAGGGCCTGCGCAAGGGCCTCACGAAGGCGCGCGAGGGCGACGGCTTCTTCGGGCGGCTGCGCGGCCTCTTCTCGGGCAAGAAAGAGATCGATCCGCAGATCGTCGAGCGCATGGAGGAGGTGCTCCTCACGTCGGACGTCGGCGTGAAGACGACCGAGGCGCTGCTCGCCGACGTGAAGGAGGCGCTCGCCAAGAACGAGCTCGCCGACGGCGATCGCGTCTGGCAGGCGCTCCGCGACCGCGCGACCGCGATCCTCGACATCGGGGGAGGCGGCATCGTCGTCTCGTCGAAGCCGACGGTCGTGATGGTCGTCGGCGTCAACGGGGTCGGCAAGACGACCACCATCGGCAAGCTCGCGACCAAGCTCAAGGCCGACGGCAAGAAGGTCGTGCTCGCCGCCGGCGACACGTTCCGCGCCGCGGCCGTGCAGCAGCTCGGCGTGTGGGGAAAGCGCGTCGGCTGCGAGGTCGTCAGCGGCAAGGACGGCGCGAACCCCGGGGCCGTCATCTTCGACGCGATCCAGAAGGCCAAGGAAATCGGCGCCGACGTGGTCCTCGCCGACACCGCCGGGCGACTTCACACGAAGACGAACCTCATGGAGGAGCTCACGAAGGTCTCGCGCACGATGGCGAAGGCGCTCGAGGGCGCCCCGCACGAGACCCTCCTCGTCCTCGACGGCACGAACGGGCAAAACGCGATGCAACAGGCCGCGCTCTTCAAGGAGTCGCTCCCCATCTCCGGCATCGTGCTGACGAAGCTCGACGGCACGGCGAAGGGCGGCGTCATCCTCGGCGTGTGCGCGGAGTACCAGGTCCCCGTGCGCTACATCGGCATGGGCGAGCGCGCCGAGGATCTGCGCGAGTTCGTCGCCGAGGAGTTCGTCGAGGCGATGCTCGGCGCGCCAGGCGAGCCGGCCGAAGCGGCGTGACCCATACGCTGGACCGAACGCCCGACGTCGGTGTTCGAGCTGCTCGCAGCCCATCAGAAAAAGAAAGCACCGTGTGAGGACTCCGCCGACCCCTTCGCCCCTGTTCGTCGAAAATACTCACGATTCTGTCGAGACTTACCGGGGTGGACGTAAGTTTCCGGACGGATTTGGTAGTTGATCCCGGTATTTTCTGCATGTTATAGTCCGCCGTGCTCGGCGGTTGACCGAAAAAGCCAGTAGATACGCGGGGTTAGTTGCTGTATCAAGCGCTCGCACGGCGAGCGTCGGACCTCTGAGCGATGAAGCTCGTCGCACGGACTGCGGAAGGGATGGCGATGAACCAGGCTCGCGTTGGGCTCCTTGTTGCAGCTGCGCTGGTCGCGATGCCCCTCGCGGCGTCGGCCCAGCCGAAGCCCAAGGCTCCGCCCAAGGGCGCGGCGGCCGCTGCTGCCGCAGGTGCCGCCGCCAAGGGCGCGACGAAGGAGATCAACCTCGACGAGCCGGCGACGCCCCCTGCGGGCGCGGCCGGCCCGGAGGCACCCGCCGTCGGCGCCGCGCCCGACGCGGCGGGCGGAGAGGGGCTCGGCGACATCTGCAAGATCGACCCGACGGCCTGCCCCTCCGTCGACATGGACAAGGCGGCTGCGCGCGCTCTGAACCCGCAGATGTATGCGGTCGAGCAGATCTACGCGCTCCGCTACCACCGCTTCGAGGTGAACCCGTACTTCGGCCTGACGATGAACGACCAGTTCGTCAGCCACGACGGGCCCG
>DASYCF010000647.1:0-7374 GCA_036500365.1 Byssovorax sp. | reverse complement strand
CGAGGATCGGCACGAGCGCCGCGCTCCTGCGCCGCGTGCCCGACTCCGTGTCGACGCCGGGCGGCGGCGCGACCATCGTCGCCGCCTGCCCGACGTTCGCGAGGTGGTCCGGCGCGAACGACGGCGTGCGCGGCGGCCGCGGGATCGAGGGCTCCTCGAGCCGCAGCGACGACGGCGGCGCCACGCTGTCGCGAGGGCTCAGCCCGTCGCCCGCGAGCGTCGAGTCGAGCGCCGCGCGCGGCACGATCGACTTGCGCATCAACCCGGCGCCCTCGATGAGCGACACGGCGCGCTCGGCGACGGAGCGCGCGCGGCGCGGCGCGAAGTCGACGAGCGCCATCACGAACTCGGCGATGTTCTGGAAGCGCAGGCTCGGATCCTTCTCGAGGCATTTCCGGATGACCTCGTCGAGCTCGTGCGGCACTTCGGCGCGCTTCGACAAAAGGTCTGCGGGCTTGCCGTGCAGGATCTCCGCGCAGAGCTCTGGCAAGTTGCCGCCGGTGAAGGGCGCCGTGCCCGCGAGCAGCTCGAAGAGGATCACCCCGAGCGACCAGATGTCGGTCCGCGCGTCGACGCCCTTGGCGCTCTTCATCTGCTCGGGCGCCATGTAGAGCGGCGAGCCGAGCCACGCGCGCGTGTGCGTCATCGCCCGCTGCTGGTAGATCGGCGCCTCGTCGCCCTGGTCGCGCGGCGTGATCTTCGAGATGCCGAAGTCGAGCACCTTGATGCGCGCGGGCGCGCCGGGCCTCCGCGCGAGGAACAGGTTCGCGGGCTTGAGATCGCGGTGCACGATGCCCATCGCGTGCGCGTCGGCGATCGCATCGCTCGCCTGGATCACGTACTCGACCGCGTCGCGCAGCGGCAGCGGGCCGCCGTCGCGCAGCACGTCGGAGAGGTCGCTCCCCTCGAGGAACTCCATGACCATGTAGGTCGCGCCGGCCTCGGTCTGCGACACGTCGGTCACGCGCGCGACGTGCTCGCTCTTGATGCGCGCGGCGGCGCGGGCCTCCCGCGCGAAGCGCTCGACCGTCTCGGCCGTGGCGACCGACGGGAGCAGGAACTTCAGCGCGACGCGCTCGCCGAGGTGCAGGTGCATCGCCGCGAGGACGACGCCCATGCCGCCGATGCCGAGCACGCGCTCGATGCGGTACTTGCCCGCGAGCACCTCGCCGATGGCGGGTAGCCCCTCGGGCACCTCGGCGACCTGCGACGACGGCCCGGCTTCGTCGGCTCGATGCTCGGGTTGGCTGCTCATTCGCGCACGGCGTTCCGGACCGTCGGGGCCAAAAAGCTCGGCCGAGCCTACTTGTCAGCCGCGCGGACGTCGAGCATCCGAACAGAAAAGCCCCGATCGCTCGCCGCGACCGGGGCCTTCGCCCGCGACTTCATCGCGAGATCGTCAATCCCAGTGGCCGGGGATGTAGACGTAGCGCGCGCCGCGGCGATCCCAGTGCGCGGCGACCCACAGGTGACGACCCGGGCCGGCGTGGACGTCCCAGTGACCGGGCGACCAGAGCCACTCGCGGCCACCCCACGTGTAGTGCCCGCCGATCCAGACGTGGCGCGCGCTCGGCGCGGGGCCGGGGTGCTCGACGCGAGCAGCCGGCGGCGCGCCGGGCGCGTACAGCGCGGTCCAGCGGCCCGGAGCCCACAGCCAGCCGCGGCGCGCGACCTCCCACTTCCAGGTGCCCTCGTTCCAGTGGAAATCGGCGGCGGGGCCAGGCGCGGCGGGGCGCGTCTCGACGCGGACGGGCGGGCGCTCGGCCTGGCCGACGAAGATCTCCGCGTCTTCCTTGCCGGCGGCGGGCGCAGCGGCGGCCGGATCGGGCGCCGCGGCCGTGTCGGCAGGAGCGGCCGCTGCCGGAGGCGGCGCGGCGGCGGGCGGGGGAGCGGCGGCCGGGGGAGCGGCCTGCTGTTGGGTCTGCTCCGCGGGCGCGGGGGCAGGGGGCACGTCGTCGTCCTTCTTCGTGCAGCCGACGACGCCGACCGAACCGATCAGCGCCAACGCAAGAACCATCCGGGTCGTCTTCATGGCGCGCCCGTTCAGCAAGTGATGGGCCAGGCGTCTCCGTGCGCGGCGGATGCGTCTCCCCGCGTGTGTCGCCGCTCACACGGCCGCGCGGCTCGTAGCGTTTTGGGACAAAGCCGCTGCGCCGGGGAGACTTGACCCAGGCGTGGTGCGCGCCGAAGACGATCGCATGGCGCTTCCGTTCGGTCCGCCGCTCGAGCCCATGCTCGCGAAGCTCTCCGGCGAGCTGCCGCGCGATCCCGGCCTCCTCTACGAGCCGAAGTGGGACGGCTTCCGCGCGATCGTCTTCCGCGACGGCGACGACGTGCGCATCCAGTCGCGCGACACGAAGCCGATGGAGCGCTACTTCCCGGAGCTCCTCGCGCCGCTCCGCGCGTCGCTCCCCGAGCGCTGCGTGCTCGACGGCGAGATCGTCATCGTCGGCGCGCAAGGACTCGATTTCGAGGCGCTGCTTTTGCGCATCCATCCGGCCGCGTCGCGCGTCGCCGAGCTCGCGAAGGCGACGCCCGCGTCGTTCGTCGCGTGGGATCTGCTCGCGCTCGGCGATCGCGATCTCCGCGGCGAGCCGTTCTCCGCGCGCCGCGCGGCGCTCGAGGTCGCGCTCGCCCACGCGACGCCGCCCGTGCACCTGACCCGCGCGACGACCGACGTCGCCGTCGCCGCCGACTGGTTCTCGCGCTTCGAAGGCGCCGGTCTCGACGGCGTGATGGCGAAGCCGCTCGCCGACCCGTACCAGCCGGGCAAGCGCGCCATGATGAAGATCAAGCACGCGCGCACCGCCGATTGCGTCGTAGCGGGCTTTCGCTGGCACAAAGACGGCAAGGACGAGCGCGTCGGCTCGCTGCTCCTCGGTTTGTACGACGACGCGGGCGTCCTGCACCACGTCGGCATCGCGGGCAGCTTCACGATGAAGCGCCGCGCCGAGCTCGTCGCGGAGCTCGCGCCGCTGCGGGAGAACGCGCTCGAGGATCACCCATGGAAGGCCTGGCGCGCGCCTCCGGCCGGCCAGCGCTCGCCCGGCATGACGAGCCGCTGGAACCGCGGCAAGGATCTCGGCTGGGAGCCGCTGCGACCCGAGCGCGTGTGCGAGGTCGGCTACGATCACCTGCAGGGGACGCGCTTCCGTCACGCGACGCACTTCGTGCGCTGGCGCCCCGACAAGCCCGCGAGCGCGTGCCGCTACGACCAGCTCGAGGAGACGCCCGCGCTCGAGATCGCCGAGGTCTTCGGCGGCCGCTGATCTACTTCGGCGTCCACTGCACGCTCGGGTCGTAGTCCGGGTCGGGCGTCGTCTCGGCGGGGCGCTCGGCCTAGGGCACGTTGCGCAGGTTGACGCGGATGCGCGTCCACGTCGTGTAGCGGCCGCGCATCGCGTCGACGAGCACGTCGTCGACCGCGAGGTGCTTCGCCGCCTCGGGGTGCCGCTCGCGCCAGCGCTCGAGGCCGGCGAGCGCGTCGTCCTTCTTGTAGGCGCGGGCGATGACGATGAGCGGCGCGACGGCGCGCTTCTTCGACGGCATCACGCGCGGCGGCTCGCCGGGCTGCTTCGCGTAGTGCGGCGGCCACGGCGCGTCGCCTTGGCCCTCGGCCTCCTGCCGCTTCGAGAGCGCGAGCAGTCCGTCGAGCGAGCCCACCGCGTCGTCGATGCCGGCGCCGGGGTCGCCGATGCGCGTGAACCGCTCGGGCACCGTGCGCAGCGTGAACGCCGACGGGTCGCACGTCGCGAGCTCGCTCCAGGCGATCGGCGTCGAGACGCGCGCGTCCTTCGTCGGCCGCACCGAGTAGGCCGACGCGACGGTGCGATCCTTCGCGTTCTGGTTGTAGTCGAGGAACACGCCGTGGCGCTCCTCCTTCCACCACTTGCTCGTCGCGATCGCGGGGGCGCGGCGCTCGACCTCGCGGGCCAGCGCGAGCGCGGCGCGGCGCACCTCGAAGAAGGTCCAGAGCCGCGGGATGCGCGCGTTCACGTGGACGCCGCGCGAGCCGCTCGTCTTCGGGAAGCCCGTGAGGCCGAAGTCGACCAGCACCTGCCGCGCGACCTCGGCCACGGCGAGGATGTCGGCCCACCCGACGCCGGGCCCGGGATCGAGGTCGACGCGCAGCTCGTCCGGGTGCTCGAGGTCGTCGGCGCGGACGGCGTGCGGGTTCAGGTCGATGCACCCGAGGTTGATGATCCATGCGAGCTGCGCGGCGTCGCTCACGACGATCTCCTCGGCGGTGCGGCCCGAAGGGAACGACAGCACGACGGTCTCGGTCCATGTCGGGCGCGACTCGGGCGCGCGCTTCTGGAAGAAGAACTCGCCGTCGGCGCCGTGGACGAAGCGCTTGAGCGCCATGGGCCTGTGCGCGACGCCGCGCACGGCGCCCGGGGCGACGGCGACGTAGTAGTTCACGAGGTCGAGCTTCGTCGCGCCGATCGCTGGGAAGAACACCTTGTCCGGGTTCGTGATCGTGACCTCGCGCCCCGCGACCTCGAGGCGCACGGAGCTCCCGCGCGGCATGAACGAGACGGTAGCGCCTCCGCGAGCGTCCGGGAAAGACGCCGCCCATTTCGCCTCACGCGGGCTCGACCGGTTTTCGGGGCGCGCCCTAACCCGGGTTGACGCACGACCCCGAGGGCGCGCGCCATCGAACGGAGGCAGGTTCGTCGCCGCTCGCAGTCGTACGCGCGAGCTGTTGGAGCAGCCCGGTGACGGGCGTCGAGGAGACCGTGATGAAGAACGTGGACGCGAGGCGAGACGGTTCGATGCGGTTGCGAGCGGCGGCGGTGATCGGCGGCTTCGGCGTCGCGCTGTCGATGGCGCTCGGGGCGTGCGCCGGCTCGACGGACGAGGCCCACACGCCGCCCCCTCCGCCCGAGGTGCCGGCTCCTCCGGCGCCAGCGCCCGAGGTCGCCAACCCGCCGCCGCCGGTCGCGGCGACGCCGCCGCCGCCGAAGGAGGAGCCGATGACCGACGGGCAGATCGCCGCGATCGTGACGTCGGCCAACACGGGCGAGATCGCGCAGGCGAAGCTCGCGCAGAAGAACGCGAAGGACGCGAAGGTGAAGGCGTTCGCCGCGATGATGGTCGACCATCACGGCAAGAACCAGAAGGACGCCGAGGCGCTCACGAAGAAGCTCAAGATCACGCTCGCGCCGAACCCCGTCAGCGACAAGATCGACGCCGAGGGCAAGGACCTCATGGTCAAGCTGTCGGCCGAGAAGGGCGCCGACTTCGATCGCGACTACATGGACGCCCAGATCAAGGAGCACACCGCCGTGCTCTCGCTCTTCGACGACAAGCTCATCCCGGGCGCGAAGGCGCCCGAGCTCAAGCAGGCGCTCACCGACTTCCGCCCGAAGATCGCCGCGCACCTGAAGAGCGCGCAGGATCTCCAGGTGAGCATCGCCGGCAAGAAGTAGAGCGCGCGATCTTGCGCGGGGCGGGCTCCTCTGGAACGCTCGGTTGGGTGGCGCGCGCACGCATGCGGAGGGTAGGCGGTCTCCCGCTGCCGCCACCCCGCTACGCCTTCCCCGACGCCGAGACGGGCACCGGTCACCTCGGCGTCGTCGGCGTCGGCGCCGGCTTCGACGTCGGCACCGTCCTCTCGGCGTACCGGAAGGGCATCTTCCCGTGGCCGGCGCCGAAGGCCGGCGTCGTCGCGTGGTGCTCGCCGGACCCGCGCGCGATCTTCCCGCTCGATCAGCCGCCGCACTGGTCGCGCAGCCTGCGCCGCTCTCTGCGCAAGAAGCCGTTCCTCGTGACGCTCGATCGCGCGTTCGCCGCCGTCGTCGCGAGCTGCGGCGATCGCGAGGAGGGCACGTGGATCACGCCCGAGCTCACCGTCTGCTACGACCAGCTCCACGCGATGGGCTGGGCGCACAGCCTCGAGGTGTGGAACACCGAGTCGGGCCGGCTCGTCGGCGGCATCTACGGCGTCGCGATCGGCGGCGTGTTCACGGCCGAGTCGATGTTCCACCGCGAGACCGACGCGTCGAAGGTCGCGTTCGCGAGCCTGGTCGAGCTCCTGCGTCCGACGTTCACCGTGTTCGACGCCGAGGTGATGAACCCGCACCTCGACTCGCTCGGCTGCGTCGACGTCTCGCGCCGCTGGTTCCTCGACCGGCTCGAGGCGGTGAGGGACGACGACGTGCCGTTCCCCGGACTGCCCGACGACGCGTAGGCGTTTGAATCTTCGCGCGTTCTTTGCGCGCAGGTCGGGAGGTCGTCATGCTCATGGCGTCCCTTGGTCGAGCCGCGCGCCGCCGTCTCCGATGCGCCTCCGCTGCGCGGTGGGCTCGCGCTCGTCGTCGCCGCGGCGGCGCTGATCACGGGCTGCGCGGCCGAGATCGCCCGGCCTCCGGTCGCCGCGCCGATCGCCGCGCCGCCCGCGCGTGAGGTCGTCGTCGTCGCGCCTCCGCCGAAGGAGCCTGCGCCGCCGCCCGAGCCCGAGCCGCCGAAGGGCGACGGGCCGCTCCTCGCGCTGCCGGTCCGCGCGCGGACGATGGAGTCGGGCACGGCGTTCCTCAAGCGCACGGCCTCGCTCGGGCGCGCCGCGTTCGAGCGTGAGGCGTTCGAGGCGATCACGCACGGCAACGTGCCGCTCTTCGAACGGCGCCTCCAGCCGGTGCGCCTCTCGTCGGTCGACCGGCGCGGCAAGCGCCACGAGGCGATCATCTTCGTGCTCCCGGACTACCTCGCCGTCGGCTCGGACGACGACTTCTTGCGCCTGCCGATGACGCCGGCGACCGCCCAGCGCATCGCCACGCTCGCGCGCTGCTCGCTGCCTACGCGGCGCCTCGTCGACGAGATCTACAAGCAGGCGAAGGTCAAGCTCGCGCCGAAGTGGATCGACGGCGGCCCCGACATCACCAACCGCTGGGAGTTCGCGACGCACAACGCCGAGGTCGAGCAGCAGCGCGCCGCAGCCCGCGTCGAGCCAGGAGACCTCACCGCGGGCGACAAGAAGGACATCGTGATCTCGAACCGCCTGCTCAAGCACCCAGGCAAGGTCGCGATCTACGGCTGGCACAAGGGCGACGGGCGCGTGATCCAGCACCTCAGCACGGCGCACGCGCGCATCTACGCCGACTACAGCCACGGCGTCCGGCTCGTCGCGGAGGACGCCGTGGTCGACGGCGAGCCGCGCGAGCTCGCGGACGTGCTGCGTGATCCGCTGCTCGCCGGCCTCGTGAGCGACGAGGGTCCGCTGAAGGTCGTCGCTTACTGACGGTCGCGCGTCGCAGAGGTCGTGCTCAGCGCTGGGCGCGGAGGTGGACGTCGACGACCCAGCCGAGTCGCGCGGCGCCGAACGCGTCGCGGTAGCCGAACGGTGCGCGCTCGACCTCGCAGTTGCCGCGCGCG
>DASYCF010000646.1:0-13697 GCA_036500365.1 Byssovorax sp. | reverse complement strand
CTCGCTGCGAAGTAGTCCTTGGGGCTCGCGGTCGACGGGGCATACGGGACGACGTTCGCCGCGTCGACGACGAGTTCGAAGCCGCGCGCGAACCCGAGGTTCAGCACGAACACAGGGAGGCTCGTCGCGTCCTGGCCGACGCTGCGGTGCTCGTGCGCGACGCCGACCTCGAGCTCGAGCTCGCCGGTCTCCGCGACGTCCGCGTCGGTGCCGTCGAAGGGGCGATAGGCGAGCGCAGGCGCGGAGACGGCGAGCGAGCTCACGAGCGCGGACGCGGCGACCAGCTCGGCCCGGCGAGGCATCGCGGCAGCTATAGGGGCAAGGTGCCGTCGAGTCGTGTCCGAGTTTTGGGCAGCCGCTCAGCGCGCCGCGAACGGCGCGAGCACGGCGCCCGCCGCGAGGGCCGCGCCGAGGTAACCTGCGAGGGCGCGGGCGCCGAGCGAGCCCTTTCGCGCGAAAAGCGCGCTCTTCAGGAGCGCGAGCCCGGCGACGGCGACGGCGACCGCGACGAGGCGCACGCCCCAACCCTCGACGAGCGCGGCGACGCCGAGCCCGAGCGCGGCCGCACCCACGACGAGCGCGGACGCGAGCGCGACGCCGCCGAGCCGAGGCGCCGAGGGCATCGCGTCGGCGAGCTTCGCTTCGGCCACGTCGTGGAGGCGCGCCGGCTCGTCCGCGAGGCCCGCCTCCGGGACGCCGAGGCGCGCGCGGAGCTCGCCGAGCGACATCGAGAGCAGCGCCTCGTAGTCGGCGTTCGCGCGGTAGAGCGTCCGCGTGCCGCGCGCGCGCGCGAAGGCCCGCAGCGTGCGCACGGGCGCCGCGGCGAGCCCGATGAGCACCGCCACGCCGTTCAGCGCGTACGTCACCGGACGCCGGCACCCGCCGACGAGTTCGAACGCGCCGATCTCCGCCTCGCCCACGAGGTCGGTGCCGTAGCCGGTCACCGCGTGGTGGAGGTCGTGAATCGGGATGGCCCACATGCGATCCTTCGAGTTGCGCAGCGTGCGCGTGACGCCGAACGCCTCGACCTCGAACGTCGGCGCCGTGTAGCTCGCGGTGTCGAAGCGGTTCTGCGCGAGGTACGCGTCGCGCGCACCGAGCACGCCGAGCGACGCGGGGAGGGGACGACGGGGCGACGGGGCGGGGATCTGGGCCATGACGGGAGCTCCTTGTGGGGCGGCGCGCCCGTCTGTCGGCGCGCTCGACCGACAGTCCGCGAACCGACCGAAGAACCCGACACGACCCGCTACGAATTCTCGCCGTCGACGGCGCCCGGGCGCTGGCCGCGGTCGCCCCAGAGCCAGATGCACGCCGCCGCGTCGAGCAAGAGGAGCGCCCCGAAGGCCGGCGCCGCGAGGTCGGGTCGCGCGCGCGCGAACGCCGCGAAGCCGAGGGCCGCGGGCACGCCGAAGGCGAGCCACCGATCGATCGCCACCGCGCCCATCGCCGACACGACGGCGAGCGACACGCCGTCGCCGGCCAGCAGCTGGGGCACCGTCTCGCCGAGGCTGACGCCGAGCGCGCGATGGACGACGAAGCCGGCGACCGGCGCCGCGAACATCGCCGCGATCTTCCTGTTGTACGCCGTGGCGAGGATCGCGCGTCGGAACACGGCGCCGACGAGCACGACGGACCCGAGCCCGAACCAGCCGAGGCGCAAGAGGCCCTCGGGCGTGAACGAGATCGACGGCACGCGGTCAACCGCGACGAGGCTCGCGGCGCCCGCGGCGAGCAGCAGCGCGGCGGCGGCGCGGCGCATCGTCCGGCCGCGCGCGCGATCGTGCTCGGCGTCGAACGTGAGCGGCCGCTCGAGCTCGGCGAGGAGCGCGCGCATCGACGGGAACCGGCGGGCGGCGTCCCGTTCGAGCGCGCGCTCGAGGGCCCGCGCGACCTCGTCGGGGACGTCCGCCGCGCGCGGCGCGACGACCCGCGGCCCCGCGAGGACGGCCGCGCGGAGCTCGGACACGGTCTCGCCCGCGAACGGCGGGCGCCCGAACAGCGCCGCGAACAGCGCCACCGCGAAGCTCCATTGATCGCTCTGCTCGCCCACGTCGTCACCGCGGAAGTGCTCGGGCGACATGAACGCGGGCGTGCCGAGCACGGCGCCCTCCGCGGTGAGCCGCGGCGCATGCGCGCGCAGGTTCGGCGCGTCGATCGCGGACGCGTCGGCGGATCCGATCGGCGCGGCGCCCCGCGCCCGCGCGAGGCCGAAGTCGACGACGCGCGGGCGGCCGTCGCGGCCGACGAGCACGTTGTCGGGCTTGAAATCCCGGTGCACGACGCCGGCCGCGTGCGCGGCCGCGAGGCCCTTGCCGGCCTCGACGTACATCGCGAGCTTGGCCTTGAACGATCGCGCGCCCGTCGACTGCCACGCCGCGAGCGTCTCGCCGCGCACGAGCTCCATCGCGACGAACACCTCGTCGCCGAAGACGCCGACCTCGTGGATGGCGACGACGTTCGGGTGCTCGACCTTCGCCATCGCCTGCGCTTCACGATGCAAGCGCGCGCGCGCAGCAGGCGCGTCGAGGCGCACGAGCTTGAGCGCGACGAGCCGATCGAGGCGCGCGTCGTACGCCTCGTACACGACGCCCATGCCGCCCTCGCCGAGGCGGCGCTTCACCTCGAAGCGATCGACGAACGTCGGATCCTCGCGGGTCGGCTGCGCGCGCGCGGCGTCGTCGACGGGCATCGTCGGCGCGAGCGCGGCGACCTCGGCGAGGCCGCTCGCCACCACGGCGACGGGGGTCTTCGCGGGGCGCGCGTCCGCCGACAGGAGCGCCTCGACCTCGCGCCGGAGCTCGGGCTCGCCGGCGCACGCCTCGTCGAGGAACGCGCGCCGCGCGTCGCCCGTGCGATCGAGCGCGCCGTCGAACACCTCCTCGAGGCGCCGCGCGCTCGGCCGCGTCCCGCTGGTCACGGCTCGAGCTCCTTCGCGAGGAACGCGCGCGCGAAGCGCCAGCGCCGCTCGATCGTGCGCACGCTCGCGCCGAGCACCTCGGCGATCTCCGCCTCGGTCATGCCGAGGAACGTCTTCATGCGCGCGACCTCGGCCTGATCGGCGTGGTCTCGCTCGAGCTTCGCGAACGCGTCGGACAGCGCGATCACGTCTTCCGGCGAGCGCGCGGCGACGTCGGGCACGATGGCGTCGAGGTCGTCGTCGCCTCGCAGGAGCTCGCCGCCGCGCTTCTTCGCCGCCTTCCTGCGCGCGCGATCGACGACGACGTCGTGCATCGCGCGGGCGGCGGCGCCGAAGAAGTGCGCGCGCGACGCGAAGCCGGGATCGCCCTTCGCGACGAGCTCGACGTAGGCCTCGTGCACGAGCGCGGTCGCCTGCAGCGTCTGACCGGGCGCGAGCCGCGCGAGCCTCGACCGCGCGAGCTTGCGGAGCTCCTGATACACGACGGGGAGCAGCTCGTCCGCCGCGGTCGTCATCGCGCCGCCGAGGATAGACCGGGGCCGCTACTTCCGGCGCGTGTACTCGTCCATCACGTTCGTGACGAGCTCGGCGAGCAGGCCGTCCGCGACGCGCAGGCGCCGCGACATCTCGCGCGCGATGTTGAGCGTGAGCAGCGAGTACGCCTTGAGATCGCGGCGATACAGCGCGTCGAGCTCGTGCGCGGTGAGCCGGAGGAGCCGCGCCGGCGCGAGCGCGCGCACCGTCGCCGAGCGCGGCAGCACGTCGAGGATCGACATCTCGCCGAACCAGTCGCTCGGGCCGAGCATGGCGACGCGCGTCTCGTGCCCGCGCTTCGAGTGGCGCAGCACCTCCATCTCGCCGTCGACCACGACGAACATGTCGCGGCCCATCTCGCCCTCGCGGAACACGACGTCGCCGGGCGCGAGCTTGAGCACCTCGAGCTTGCCGACGAAGGAGTCGAGCACCTCGTCCGAGAGGCCGCCGAAGAGGCCGATCTCACGCAGTCGCGCGATTTGACCGAGCGAAGCGACGTCGGGGTTTGGGGCCGCTTGGGGCCCCAACGTCGACTCTTTCGTGCTGTCGGGGGTGGCCACGCGTCTCGCAGACTACGCGCGACGGAGCGAACGTCAACGCGCGAGCGGCTTGGTGAACATGATGCGCAGGCGCCCGGGTCCGGCGTAGTCCTCGTGCTCGGCCGCCGTCCAGCCGACGGCCTCGTGAAATCGGACGGAGCCCTCGTTGCCGAGCGTCGTGATCGCCTTGAGCTCCTTGCAGCCCTCGCGGCGGCAGTCCTCCTCGAACGACGAGTAGAGGAGCCGCGCGACGCCCCGCCTGCGGTAGCTCGGGTGGATCCCCACGAGGTGCACGTAGCCGATCGGCGCGTCGGGGCAGCGGAAGCCGAGCAAGAAGCCCGCGAGCCCCTCCTCGACCTCGACGACGCGCGCGAGCCGACCGAGCTCGTAGAAGAAGATCGGGTGCGCGAGCGCGCTCGTCGGGCCGCCCCACCAGCGGTCGATGACGCGGACGATCTCGTCGTAATCGGCCTTGTTGAGCGGGCGAGCTTGCATCCCCCGCGGAGTCTACCAGTGGCGGCCGTTTTGGGGCGCTGGTAGAGCGCCCTCGTGAGCGCCGCCCCGGAAGCCGCGCGGCGCGTCGCGATCGCGCCGTCGATCCTCTCCGCCGACTTCGGCCGCCTGGCCGAGGAGATCGCCGCCGTGGACGAGGCCGGGGCCGACTGGATCCACGTCGACGTGATGGACGGCCGCTTCGTGCCGAACATCACCATCGGGCCCGTCGTGGTCGCCGCCGCGCGCGCCGCGACGAAGAAGCCGCTCGACGTGCACCTGATGATCGTGGAGCCCGAGCGTTACGTGGAGTCGTTCGCCCAGGCCGGCGCCGACCGCATCAGCGTGCACATCGAGGCGTCGCCGCATTTGCACCGCACGATCCAGCAGATCCGGGCCGCCGGCGCGAAGCCGGGCGTCGTGCTCAACCCGCACACGACCGAGGAGCAGGTGCGGCACGTGCTCGGCGACGTCGACCTCGTGCTCGTCATGAGCGTCAACCCCGGCTTCGGCGGGCAGAGGTTCATCCCCGAGGCGCTCGACAAGCTCCGCGCGCTCCGCGCCTCGATCGACGCGCGCGGCCGCGACGTCGCGCTCGAGGTCGACGGCGGCGTCGCCCCCGAAACCGCCCGCGCCGTGTGCGACGCCGGCGCGCGCGTCCTCGTCGCAGGGAGCGCCGTCTTCGGCGCGGTGAAGCACGGCGAGCCCATCGCGTACGGCGAGCGCGTGAAGCGCTACCGCGACGCGATGAACGCCATCCGCCGCGCCGCTGGCGAGGCCTCTACGTGAGCGCGCGGTGGCGCGTGGCGCCTCTCGTCGCGGCGCTCTCGCTTGCCTCTGCTTGCGCCGATGCGCCGCCGCCGCCTGCGCCGCCGCAGCCCGTCGCGATCGCGCCGGTGCCCGCGCCGAGGGTCGCGCCCGCGCCGCCCTCCACCGAGGCCGACGCCCTCGTCGCCGCGATGCTCGAGCGCGTCTCGAGGATCCGCGGACTGCCCATCAAGCACCCCGTGAAGGGGCGCACCCTCTCGCGCGGCGACATGATCGCGAAGCTCAAGTCGAAGATGGACCGCGAGCTCCCGGCCGACACGATCGCGGCCGAGGGCGAGCTCCTGGCCGGGCTCGGGCTCGTGCCGCCGCGCTACGACTTCTTGAAGGGGTCGCTCGCGCTCCTCGAGGGCCAGATCGCGGGCTTCTACGAGCCGGCCGACGAGACCATGTACCTCGTCGACGACCTCGACGAGGCCGAGGCGAACGAGACGCTCGCGCACGAGCTCGTCCACGCGCTGCAAGACCAGGCGTTCCACATCCAGCGCTTCCTCGACTTCAAGCCAGGCACGAGCGACCGCGTCGACGCCGCGCACGCCGTGATCGAGGGCGACGCGACGAGCGCGATGATCGACGCGACGACGGGCCCGGGCGGCGCGCTCCAGGTCTCGCCCGCGATGCTGCGCGCGTCGCTGCTCGTCGGCCTGCGCCTCACGCCGTCCGGCGCTGAGACGCCGCAGGTGATCGCCGCGTCGTTGATGGCGCCGTACGGCGACGGCTTCGCGTTCGTCGACGGGCAGCGGCGCGCGGGCGGCTGGCCGGCCGTCGACGCCGCGATCGGCGCCATGCCCGCGACGACGGAGCAGCTCCTCCACCCGAAGAAATACGCCGCGCACGAGCCCGCGCTCGACGTGCCCGACGTGCCGATCGACGCGCTCGGCGCCGGCTTCTCGCGGCAGCTCGACGACGACATGGGCGAGCAGGGCCTGCGCATCCTCTTGGCGACGTGGGCGCCCGAGGCCGCCGAGGTCGCGGCGAGCGGATGGGGCGGCGACAAGCTCGTCGTCGCGCGCAAGGTCGACGGCCCACGCCGCACCTTCGCCGTCGCGTACCACGTGCGCTACGACACGCCGAAGGACGCCGACGCCGTCGCGAAGCTCCTCGGCGCGAAGCGCAAGCCGTGCGAGGCGCGCGCGGAGATGGGCTCGCTCGCGTGGCACCGCAAGGGCGCGGACGTCGCGCTCGTCGGCGGGCCGTACACGCGCGAGGGCGACGTCATCAAGCCCGCCGGCACCTGCGCCGACGCGACGCGGTGGGCGCGCGCCATCGTCGGCGACTGACGCCGCACATCGGCCCCGAGGGAAGGTGTCGGACCACCCCCGCGTACATCGAATCAAGCTGAAGCTCGCCCTCGACTCGCGCGTGCGTACGCCGCCGGGTCGCGCGTTCATCCCGGAGGTTTCATGCGCTCGGTCGCCCTCACGCTCGCCCTCTGCGCGCTCGCCGCGCCGCTCTCGGGTTGCCTCTTCCAGCACGGCGACGGCGGCGGCTCGAGCGGCGGCGCGACCGCGGAGCAAGACGTCGCGCAGTACGACCAGCTCCAGCACGAGCTCGAGGCGACGCGATCACCCTTCCTCTCCCCCGGCGCCGCCGCGCTGACGAGCGCAGGCACGCGGCTCTTCTGGCTCGACTTCGCGACCGCCGCGCCGCACGTCCACAGCTTCGACTCGTCGACGAACGCGAGCGTCGACTACGGGTTCTCCATCGGCGGCGTCGACGTCTACAACATGCGGCCGAGCGAGGACCTCGTCGTCACGGTCGACACGTCGACGAGCCAGCTCGTCTACAAGGCGTACGACGTCACGCAGCCCGAGAAGCTGCTCGGGAGCTTCTCGCTGCCCGCGCCCGCGATCGACGTGAAGTGGTGGGCGTACGCGCCCGATCACGGGACCGTGTACGTCGTCGTCACGGGCGCGAAGACCGAGCTCGAGCGTTGGCAGGTCGGCGACGAGGCGCCGACAAACCTCTTCGCGTTCGAGGACGTCGGCATCCAGGTCGGCGACTTCGAGGACTTCGGCGTGCAGGGCAACACGCTCGTGCTGATCGAGTCGGGTCGCATGTGGTCCGTCGATCTGGCGGCGCGCCACGCCACCTTCCTCCAGAACAAAGAGGAGGCCGACGCGGCGTGGCTCGGCGGCGACGGCGTGCTCTACGAGGCCGCGAACGGGCCGTTCTTCTTCGATTTCTCGAACGACTCGCTGATCGACGTCGGCAAGTCGATCGAAGACTCGGGCTTCCGCCTGAACACGACGTTCGCCGACGCGCACCTCTACGACGTGGCCGGCTCGAGCCACGACGGCACGTCGCTCGCGCGTTGGAACCGGCACGTCGGCTACATGGCCGAGAGCGGGCTCTTCACGATCGACCTCGACACGAACGCGGTGAAGCCGCTGCTGCTCGACGCGCTCGACGACAGCATCGTCTACACGTCGCCCGTGTTCCTCGACGACGGCACCGTGTTCGTGAAGGGCCTCCAGTCGAACGAGGGCGACATCGGCGTCGACGGGCCCGTGTATCGCCTGAACGTCGACCTCTGACGCGAGTTTGCGAAGAGTCGCTGCGCGATCTTGGCCCAGCGCGTCGGGGCAGGCTAACCCGTGGCGCGATGCGACAGTGGATCGCCATCGGAGCGGCCGTCGGAGCCGTCGCCGTCTCGCTGCCCTACCTCCAGAAGCACGACGACAAGCGGCCCGACGACGCGCTCTCGAAAGCGTCGGCGGCGCAGGCGAGCGCGGCGGGCGGCGCGGTCGTGGCGCGCGCCGTCGACCCGCCGCCGCTCACCGACATCGACCTCACGAAGATCGACGACCGCGGCAACGTCGTCACCGCCCCGGCGCACGGCGGCCGCAGGGTCGAGCTCACCGTGGACCCGAAGCTCCAGCGCCAGGCCGTCGGCTTCTTGAAGGCCGGCCGCGTGCCCGAGGGCGCGATCGTCATGACCGACGTCAAGACCGGCCGCGTGCTCGTGTGGGCGAGCAACGTCGAAGACGGGCCGATGCGCGACATCGCGAGCGAGGCGAGCGCGCCGACGGCGAGCGTGTTCAAGATCATCACGAGCACGGCGCTCGTCGAGGCGGGCCTCGGGCCGAGCACGCGCCAGTGCTACTCGGGCGGCGAACACGCGATCACCGCGCGCGACATGGTCGACGACAAGAAGCGCGACAAGTGGTGCGCGACGCTCACGCAGGCGGTGGGGCGGAGCCTCAACACGGTCATCGCGCGGCTCGCGGCGAAGAACCTCGACCGCGAGAAGATCACCGCGACGGCGACGCGCTTCGGCTACGGGCAAGACCTCCCGTTCGACGTGAAGGTCGCGCAGTCGACGCTGACGTTCCCCGACGACGACCTCGGCTTCGCGCGCACGGCCGCGGGCTTCTGGAACTCGACGCTCTCGCCGTTCGAGGGCGCGAACGTCGCGACGATCGTGGCGAACGGCGGCGAGATGGTGCGCCTCTCGCTCGTCGCCGAGGTGAAGGACGACGTCGGCGAGATCTACCGCGGCCCGACGCAGCGCCAGGTGCTCCGCCGCGTGATGGACGCGGAGACCGCGAGCGCGCTCACGACGATGATGGAGAACACGGTCGACAGCGGCACGAGCTACAAGAGCTTCCACGACAAGAACGGCAAGGCGTACCTGCCCGACGTGCGCGTCGCGGGCAAGACGGGCACCCTCACGAAGGCCGCGGCAGACGGGCCGTTCTACACGTGGTTCGTCGGCTTCGCCCCGAGCCGCAAGCCCGAGGTCGCGATCTCGGTGCTCGCGGCGAACCACCTCAAGTGGCGCACCAAGGCGACGAACATCGCGTCCGACATGCTGCGCGCCTACTTCGCGCAGAAGGGCACGCCGGGCGTGCGCAACCCGAACGACCGCGAGAGCTCTGCGCGACGCTCGGACTAGCGGCGTACCGCGCGCGCTACGAAGAAGCGGCGCCGTCGAGCGCGACCTCGCGGCCGCGCACTTCGAGGCGGTACCGCGAGTTGACGGTCTCGATGTAGAAGACCTCACGCCCGGCGAGGCGGAGGACGCGCTTCACCGGCGTGGTCACGTACTCGTGCATCCCGTCGGAGAACTCGATCACGACGACCGAGCCCTTGCGCGGTGCGCGGACGAGCCGACCGATCACCGCCCGCGAGCCGCGACCAATCTTGCGAAGCACGACCTGCACAAGTTGAAGATAGCACGCAGTGTGGCCATGGGCACAACCGGTCGCTCGCGCCGCGCGTCG
Organism: Byssovorax sp.; assembly: GCA_036500365.1. Lineage (GTDB taxonomy): Bacteria > Myxococcota_A > Polyangia > Polyangiales > Polyangiaceae > DASYCF01. Next base: position 4,164 of record DASYCF010000646.1, on the reverse strand, counting down.
GGCGCGTCCTCACCCAGCCACGCCGGAATTTCGATGGGGCCGCGCCCTGCTCGGGCAAATGCCGCACAGGTGCACAGTGAGGCGCGGTGCGAGAGGCGGCGCGGCTTGTCGCGCGGCGAGCGCGGACGGAGGCTCGGCGCATGACCGGCCCGAAGCACGCGCGCCCGCCGCTTCCGGAGGGGTTCGTCGTGCGCGGCAGCCTCGAGGTCATCTGCGGGTCGATGTTCAGCGGCAAGACGGAGGAGCTCATCCGCAGGGTGAAGCGCGCCGTCCTCGCCCGCCAGCGCGTGCAGGCCTTCAAGCCGCGCATCGACGACCGCTACGACAAGGCGCGCATCGTGTCGCACGGCGCCGTGAGCGTCGACGCGGTCGCCGTGTCGACGAGCGCCGCCCTCGAGGAGCGCGTCGAGGACGAGACGAGCGTGGTCGCGATCGACGAGGCGCAGTTCTTCGACGTCGGCATCGTCGACGCGTGCGAGCGCCTCGCGAACCGGGGCCTCCGCGTGATCGTCGCCGGCCTCGACCAGGACTACCTCGGTCGCCCGTTCGCGCCGATGCCCGACCTCATGGCGATCGCCGAGGAGGTGACGAAGGTGCACGCCGTGTGCACCGTTTGCGGCGCCGCCGCGAGCCGTTCGCAGCGCCTCGCCCCCGCGATCACCACCGTGCTGGTCGGCGGCGCCGAGTCGTACGAGGCGCGCTGTCGCTCGTGCTTCGAGCCACGCGACGCCACGCCGACGCGCTGAGCGACCGCTCGCTTCGATTGGCAGGTCGCGATTGGCAAGGACCTTGCTGTCGTCGGCTTCGGCCTTAGTTTCCGAGGTGCCATGCGACTCGACAAATTGACGACGAAGGGTCAGGAGGCCGTGCGAACGGCCGTCGACGCGGCGAGCCGCCGCGGTAACCCGGAGCTCTACCCCGAGCACCTCTTGAAGGCCGTCGTCGAGCAGGACGGCGGCGTCGGCCGGCCGCTGCTTCAGAAGGCCGGCGCAGACGTCGACAAGCTGGTCTCGCTCCTCGACGACCGCATCGCGACGTACCCGCGCGTCTCCGGCGGCGCCGAGCCCGGGCTCGCGCGGCGCACGCTCACCGTGCTGCAAAAGGCCGAGGACGAGGCGAAGGCGCTGAAGGACGACTTCGTCTCGACCGAGCACGTGCTCCTCGCCGCGGCGAAGGTCGACCGCGAGTTTCAGGCCGCGCTCGAGCGCGCCGGGTCGAGCCACGACAAGCTCTTGAACGCGCTCACGACCGTGCGCGGCGCGCACCGCGTGACCGATCGCGACCCGGAGGGGAAGTTCCAGGCGCTCGAGAAATACACGCGCGACCTCACCGCCGCCGCGCGCCGCGGCAAGATCGATCCGGTCATCGGCCGCGACGAGGAGATCCGCCGCGTGCTCCAGGTGCTGTCGCGCCGCACGAAGAACAACCCCGTGCTCATCGGCGAGCCCGGCGTCGGCAAGACCGCCATCGTCGAGGGCATCGCCCAGCGCATCGCCCGCGGCGACGTGCCCGAGACCTTGAAGGACAAGACGCTCGCGTCGCTCGACCTCGCGTCGATGGTCGCCGGCGCGAAGTTCCGCGGCGAGTTCGAGGACCGGCTCAAGGCCGTGCTGAAGGAGATCGAGGCCGCGAACGGCAAGATCATCCTGTTCATCGACGAGCTGCACACGCTCGTCGGCGCCGGCGCGGCCGAGGGCGCGATGGACGCGGCCAACATGCTCAAGCCCGCCCTCGCCCGCGGCGAGCTGCGCTGCATCGGCGCGACGACGCTCGACGAGTACAAGAAGCGCATCGAGAAGGACGCCGCGCTCGAGCGGCGCTTCCAGCAGGTGCTCGTGAAGCAGCCCACGGTCGAGGACACGATCGCGATCCTGCGCGGCATCAAGGAGCGCTACGAGATCCACCACGGCATCCGCATCCAGGACGCGGCGCTCGTCGCCGCCGCCGTGCTGTCGAACCGCTACGTGACCGAGCGCTTCTTGCCCGACAAGGCGATCGATCTCGTCGACGAGGCCGCGAGCAAGCTCCGCATGGAGATCGACAGCGTGCCGACGCCGATCGACGAGGTCGAGCGCGATCTCTTGAAGCTCCAGATGGAAGAGCAGGCGCTCAAGCGCGAGAGCGACAAGGCGAGCAAGGCGCGCGTCGACGTGGTGCGACGCGAGATCGCCGAGCGCAAAGAGAAGCGCGACGCGATGCGGGCGCAGTGGTCGCGCGAAAAGGAGATCCTGAAGGAGATCCGCGAGCTCCCCCCGAAGCTCGAGGCGCTGAAGAACGACGCCGAGACCGCGCAGCGCAAGGGCGACCTCGGCGGCGCGGCCGAGATTCAGTACGGCAAGATCCCCGCGCTCCAGAAGAAGCTCGACGACATGCGCGCGACGCTCGCGAACGTGCAGTCGCGCCAGAGCTACCTGAAGGAGGAGGTCACCGACGAGGACATCGCGGCGATCATCTCGAAGTGGACGGGCATCCCCGTGAGCAAGATGCTCGAGGGCGAGGTGCAGAAGCTCCTGCGCCTCGAAGAAGAGCTCGGCAGGCGCGTCATCGGCCAGGAGGACGCGGTCGCCGCCGTCTCGAACGCGATCCGGCGCTCACGCGCGGGCCTCGGCGACGAGCGCAGGCCCATCGGCTCGTTCCTGTTCCTCGGCCCGACCGGCGTCGGCAAGACCGAGCTCGCGAAGGCGCTCGCCGAGTTCTTGTTCGACGACGAGCGCGCGATCGTGCGGCTCGACATGAGCGAGTACGGCGAGCGTCACGCGGTCGCGCGGCTCATCGGCGCGCCGCCCGGCTACGTCGGCTACGAAGAGGGCGGGCAGCTCACCGAGCCCGTGCGGCGCCGGCCGTACAGCGTCGTCCTGTTCGACGAGATCGAGAAGGCGCACCCCGACATCTGGAACACCCTCTTGCAGGTGCTCGACGACGGGCGCCTGACCGACGGGCAAGGGCACACGGTCGACTTCAAGAACACGATCCTCATCCTGACGTCGAACCTCGGCACGCCGCAGGCCGCCGCGGTCGAGGAGCGCGCGAACCTCGAGCCGGCCGACCGGGCGGAGCTCGTGAAGCGCGCCGTGCTCGACGAGGTGAAGAAGCACTTCCGGCCCGAGTTCTTGAACCGGCTCGACGACCTCACCGTGTTCCGCCGCCTCACGCGCGATCAGATGACCAAGATCGTCGACGTGCAGCTCGGCCTCTTCGCGAAGCGCCTCGCGCGGCGCGGCCTCGACCTGCACGTGACGCCGCAGGCCAAGGCGTTCCTGCTCGAGGAGGGCTGGGATCCGCAGTACGGCGCGCGCCCGCTCAAGCGCGCCATCCAGCGCAGCATCGAGGACCAGCTCGCGAAGCGCCTCCTCGCCGGCGACTTCAAGGAGGGCGACACGATCGAGGTCCACCGGGAGGGCGACGGGCTCACCTTCGCCAAGCGCGCCGTCAATTGAGTCGGGTTGACGTGCGGCGCGCGCGGCCGCACGTCCTCGCGCGACCCAACCAGGGAGGGCGCATGCCGGAGACTCTCATCGGCGGACAGTTCGTCTCGATCTCGAAGTACGGCGTCGAGCTCTTCGAGTCGGGGAGGATCTCGACGGGCATCGGCGGCATCGTCGTCGAGCTCGCGAGCGCGCCGATCCCGCCCGGCGAGTACCGGCTCGAGATCGAGGCGGGCATCGGCGGCATCGAGATCTACCTGCCGCGCTACGTGAAATACACGATCGAGGGCGGGCCCGGCATCGGCGGGACCGAGGTGCACGACGGCCTCGACCTCTGGACGAAGCTCACGAACAAGGTGCGCTCGGCGCTTCACCTGCCGCTCGAGATCCCCGATCACGCCGTCGCCGAGGCGGACCCCGAGCACCCCGTCAAGATTCACTTCGTGATCGACGGGATGGTCGGCGGCCTCGACGTGTATCGGCTGTAGCTCAGCGGGGCGTGCCCTCAGGCAAACCGGCGGCGACGCGGCGGAGCAGATCGAGGCCGGCGTATGCGCCGGCGCGTTGCACCTCCTCACGGTCGCCCTTGAAGACCTTGTCGCGCACGATGGTGCCGCCGGGGTGCGCGACCGCCCAGTAGCAGAGGCCGACGGGCTTCTCGCTCGTGCCGCCGGACGGGCCGGCGACGCCGGTGATCGCGAGCGCGACCTCGCACGCGCAGAGGCGGCGCGCGGCCTCG
>DASYCF010000645.1:0-4924 GCA_036500365.1 Byssovorax sp. | reverse complement strand
CGTCAGATCCTGACGGGCGGCGCCGCGCTCGGCGACGTGCAGCTCTTCAGCCAGCTGAAGGCGCTCGGCGAAATCAAGACCGCGCTCGCCGCGCTCAGCGACCCGAAGGCCCGCGAGCTCGAGACCCGCGTGTCGCAGCTGCTCGAGGCGTCGTTTCGGAGCGGACGCTTCGCCCAGATTTGACCGGCGCCGCGGGCGCGACGGCGTGAGCCCGCCGCTGGTCGCGGCCGCGCGTCCGCCGCTCGAGCGTGCTTTCTTCGAAGCCGCCACCCCGACCGGCGGCGGGCCGCGCCCGCTTCGACGCGTCGCCGCCGCTCGGCCGCCGCGCCTCGACCTCGCGCACCCGCGCGTCGCTCCGGGCGAGCGGCTCGTTCACAGGGGCGGGCCGCGGGATCTTCTTCGGCACGCCGAACTGCTTCTTGATCTCGGTGAGCTCGTCGCGCGTGAGCGAGCGCATCTCGCCGGGGCGCAGGCCCTCGTGCGTCACGCCGGCGAAGCTCATGCGGGCGAGGCGCATCACGGGGAAGCCCGTCGCCTCGCCCATGCGGCGGATCTGCTGGTTCCTGCCCTCGCGCAGCGTGACCTCGAGCCACGTCTTGCCGCCCTCGTGTCGGATGATGCGCGCCGCCGCCGGCAGCGTGAGCCCGTCCTCGAGCCGCACGCCCTTGCGCCAGAGCTCCACGTCCTCCTCCACCATCGAGCCCTGCACCTTGAGGACGTACGTCTTCGGCACGCCGCCGCGGGGATGGAGGAGCGCGTTCGCGAACTCGCCGTCGTTCGTCGCGAGCAGGGCGCCGCTCGTCGCGAAGTCGAGGCGGCCGACGGGGTAGAGCCGGGCGCCCGCGCGCTTCAGGAGCGCGGCGACCGTCGTGCGTCCCTCGGGGTCGTGCAGCGTCGAGACGACGTTGCGCGGCTTGTGCATCACCACGTACTGGAGGACCTCCGACACGAGTCGCCGTCCGTCGACCTCGACCTTGTCGGCGTGCGGGTCGGCCTTCGCGCCGAGCTCGGTCACGACCTGGCCGTTCACGCGCACGCGGCCCTCCGTGATCATCGACTCGCTCGCGCGGCGCGACGCGAGGCCCGCGCGCGCGATGAGCTTTTGCAGCCGTTCCAGCATGGTGGTCGGCGTGTTAAGCACGTCACATGCGCCGCGTCGACAAACCCTGGGGTCACGAGGTCATCTGGGCGGAGGCGACGCGCTACGTCGGCAAGATCCTCCACATCAAGGCCGGCCAGCGCCTGTCGCGCCAGTACCACGAGGTCAAGGAAGAGACCTTGATGGTGCAGAGCGGCCAGATGGACCTCGAGCTCGGCCCCGTCGACAAGCTCGAGGTGCGCCGCATGGGCCCGGGCGACGTCTTCCACTGCACGCCGCGCACGATCCACCGCATGGTCGCGGTCACCGACGTCGACGTGCTCGAGGTCTCTACGCCCGAGCTCGACGACGTGGTCCGCCTCGAGGACGTGTACGGCCGCGAGGGCACGAGCGAGCCGTAGCCCGCCCGCGCCGCGCTACTTCGCGTCGTCCTTCTTCTTGTCGGCCGGCTTCTTCTTGTCGTCGGGCTTCTTGTCGGTCGGCTTCGGGGCGTCCTTCTTCTTGCGCTTCGACTTCGGGCCCGTGTCGACCGGCGCGTTGGGATCGGCGGCGGCGTAGTTCGCCTTGTTGATCGCGTCGATCTCCTTCTGGTGCTTCGCGGCGGCGATCTCGTCCTTCTTGCGCTCGTCCTCGTCGAACTTCCGCTTCAGCTCGGTGTCGTGGTCCCACCGGTCGACGTGCTCGTCGCCGTCGATGTCGACGCCCATGCGCTCGAGCTTGTCGTCGCGGTAGATCTCCCAGTGGTCGGGCTTGCCGTCGAAGTTCGTGTCGCGCTTCACGCGCGTCAGCTTGCCGCCCGAGTAGTACTTCCACTCGTCAGGGTTGCCGTCGCCGTTGTGATCGACGCGCACCTCCGCGAGGCGGCCCTTCGAGAACGTGATCCACGTGTCGATCTTGCCGTCGTAGTTCGCGTCGGCCTCTTCGTGGAGCGCCTCGCCCTTCTCGTTGTAGGTGCGGAAGACGTCCTTCACGCCGTCGAAGTTCGTGTCGATCTCGCGACAGATCAGCACCTTGTGGCGGTCCTCGCCGGTGCCGACGAGCTGGTAGACGCGGCGCACGTTGGGCTGCACGGAGCCCGGCCCGGCCACCTCGCTCGCCTCGCGATCGGGGCGACCCTTCCACTCGCAGCGCGACTGGTCGTTCAACGACCCGTCCGCGTTCCGCGCGAGCTTCACCTTGGGCGCGTTCGGCTGGAAGCCGGGGTCCGACGAGCAGCCGAGCGCGAGCGCGCCGACGGCCGCGAGGAGTGCCGCGTGCTTCATTTCTTGTCCTTCTTCGGCGCGGCCTTGACCGCGGGCGCCGCGGACGCGGCCAGGGAGACGGGCGGGGGAGTGGCCGCGGCCGCCGCCGGCGCGGCGCTCGGCGCGGCCGACGCTGCTGGCGCGGCCGAGGCCTTCGGCGCCGCAGCGCCCGCGGGCTTCGGCCCGTTGTACTGCTCGCCGCAGAGGTCGACCACCGTGTCCGGATCGGGCTTGCCGTCGCCGTTGCGGTCGGTCGCGACGGTCGCGCACTTCGGGTTCGCCGGATCGCCGAAGGTCCACCACTGGTCGATGATCCCGTCGCCGTCGGAGTCACGCTCGCGCCGGACGATGCGGTCGTTCTCGTAGTAGTCCCAGGTGTCGGCCTTGTTGTCGAAGTTCGTCTCGCGGATCTTCAGGTAGACGTGGCCGTCCTTCGAGAGCGCGATCTCGTCGACCCGGCCGTCGCGATCGAAGTCGCTCTCGCGCCTGCGCTCTTTGCCCTGATCGTCGTAGTAGATGTACGCGTCGACCGTGCCGTCGAGGTTGAGATCGATGACGCGGCAGAGCTCGTGCTGGCCCGACATCACGTGGATGATGTCGGGCTTGCCGTCGCCGTTGACGTCGATCTTGACGGCGCTCGAGCTGCCGGCGTCGCAGGGCTCGTGCGTCATCTCGGTGTCGCGCTTGAGCCCCCCGGCGTTCTTCGCGCCGGGGCCGTCCGTCGCGGTGCACGCGGCGAGGACGAGGCCGAGCGCGGCGAACCGGGCGAGGCGAAGCGAGGTCGGCGAGCAGGGGCGCTCGCGACCCCATCGAGGAAAGGTTTGCATAGGGCCTGGGCCGCGAAGAGGCGTCGAAAAGCCAGCGCAGTCTAGCCCGGCGCGAAGTCGGGCCGCAACCTGACCTTCCGGATTGACAACACACGTACCGGCATCTAGGGTAACGCGTTGTCACGGGCGCGATGTCAGCGCACGGGGCAAGCGGAGCAGGGATGGGTCGCAGGACCGCGGTGTCCGCGTCTCACGGGGGTTCGAAGGCAGCAACACTCGGCGTAATCCGGCGTAAGCAGAGAGCGTGGCTCGGGCGTGGACATGTCGCGAAAGAAAGTCTCGACGACCATCTACATCACGCCCGAGCAGGCCGATCGGCTGAAGCTCTTGCACGAGCGCACCAAGGTGCCCATCGCCGTGTACATCCGCGAGGGGATCGATCTCGTGCTCAAGCACTACGAGCACGTGCTGCCCGGCCAGATGTCGCTCGACGCATCGCCGCCGCCGCCCCCCGTCAAGAAATAGCGCCGACGACGTGCAGCCCGCGCGGGCCGAGCGCGATGTCGAGCCGCTCGAGGCCTGCCGCGCGGGCCGCGATGTCGAACTCCGTCGACGGCGCGGCGAGACCCACGAACAGCGCCACGTCGCCGCCGCCGGCGCCGCTCGGGCCGAACGCGGCGTCCTCCGCGCGCGCGAGCGCGCCCAGCCGCTCGATCTCGTCGGGGACGATGGGCACCGAGGCCAGCGAACCGAGCCGCCGAAGCGCGACGGCCTGCCTCGCGAGCGCGTCCACGAAGCCGTCCGCACGAGCCGCGTCGCGCGCCGCGTGCGCGGCGTCGGTCACGGCGTCGATCGCCGCGGCGTACCCGCTCGAGTCTCGGCTCCGGAGCCCGCGCACCGCGGCGACGAGGGCGGGGGTCGAGGCCGCCTCGCGCGCCGCGTAGACGACGAACACGAGCCCGCTGGGGAGCTCGCGAGGCTGGACGACCAGCTCGCCGGCGTCGAGGCGCGCCGAGAGGACGCCGCCGAACGTGCTCGCCGCTACATCGACGCCGCTCCCGCCGCCCTGCGCCGACCTGTGCGCGGCGCGCGCGTCCGCGAACACGCTCGCGCGCAGCGCCCTCTCGTCGAGGCCGACTTCGGCGCGCGCGGCGCCGAGAGACGCGACGAGGATGGCCGCGCTCGAGCCGAGGCCGAGCTTGCGGGTCGCGCCGTCGACCGCGGGCGCGCGGAGCGGAGAGGCGTCGAAATGCGGCGCGACCGTGAGGTGACCCGCTGCGATCGCCGCCGCGACCTCCTCCGTGACCCGCGTGGGCGGGCGCCCGGAGTCCGCGGTCGCGTACCGGTCGACGGCGGCGACGATGGACGTCGCGCCCTCGAGGACGGCGTAGGCGCCCGCGACGACGAGCTTGCCGGGTGCGCGCGCGACGGCCACAGCTAGCCCCGATCGATGACGCGCGCGCCCTGGCCCGGCAGCGTCGCGATGGTGCGCAGCACGCCCGGCACGGCCTCGAGCGCGCGGGCGACGGCGGCCTCGTGCTCGGGCAGGGTCAGCGCCTTCACGTGCGGTCCGGCGTCGATCGTCGCGTACACGGGCACGCCGCGCGCCCGCAGGCGCCGCACCTCGGCCAGCGCCTCGACCGTCGCCCCGTTCCAGTAGATGACGGCGGGCGCCGCGGACATCGCCGCGGCGTGCATGCGGAGCGCGCTCGCCTCGGCGGCGACGCCCAGCGCCTCGAGGTCTCGCGCGAGCACGGCGGCCTTCACGCGGGCGCAGACCGCCGGCGCATCGTCGACCCACGCGGCGTAATACGGGC
>DASYCF010000644.1:0-3994 GCA_036500365.1 Byssovorax sp. | reverse complement strand
ATGCGCGGCTTGTTGGCGTCGCCGCTGCGCCGCTCGAGGAGCGCCTCCGCCTCCTCGCGCCCGTCACGCCCGAAGTGCGACTGGAGCAGGTAGACCATGGCCCACAGGTGGCGGCCTTCCTCGACGTTCACCTGGAACAGGTTCCGGAGGTCGTACACGCTCGGGCAGGTGTGGCCGAGCATGCGCTGCTGCTCGACGCTCGCCGGCTCCGTGTCGCCCTGCGTGACGACGAGGCGCCGCAGCACGTTGCGGAACTCGCCCGGGATCTCCTGCCACACGGGCTGGCCCATGAAGTCGCCGAAGCCGATCTTGCGATCGGGCACCGGGTCCGCGAGGAAGATGCCCCAGCGGTAGTCGGGCATCTTCACGTAGTCGAAGTTCGCCCAGCCCTCGTGATCGACGCTGACGGCGGTGCGGAGGTAGATCTGATCCTCCTGGAAGCCCTCGGGCCCCATCTCCTTCCACCAGTCGATGAACTTGGGCTGCCACGCCTCGAGGGCGCGCTGGAGCTTCTTGTCGCCGCTCAGGTCGACGTTGTTGGGGATCCGCTCCGAGTTGACGACACTGCTCACGTGCGCCTCCAGTCGAACTCCGGCCGCTCGGGCCGACCGTACATGGTGAGCGCGCCCCGCTCGCCGACCGCGTTCGGCCGCTGGAAGATCCAGTTCTGCCAGGCCGAAAGGCGCGCGAAAATCTTCGTCTCCATCGTCTCCGGGCCGCAGAAGCGCAGGTTCGCTTCCATGCCGGTGAGCGCGTCGGGCGAGAGGCTCACGCGCTCCTCGATCGCGAGGCGCACCTCGTCGTCCCAGTCCATCGCGTCGGGCGTGAACGTGACGAGGCCCTCCTTCGCGGCGCGCTGCGCGTCGTAGGTGGTCTTCTGCTCGAACGACGCAGCCTTCTCGGCCGAGTACAGGAAGCGCGTCTGGAGGCGCGTGAGGCCGTTCGACATCGGCAGCGGGCCGAAGCTCATGCCGCCGAGCTCGATCGCGACCGCCTCGTCGTCCTCGTCGCCGCTCAGCATGTACGAGCGGTCCGCCGCGATCGCGAGCTCGAACAGGCATCCCGCGAAGCACGAGCCCGGCTCGAGGATCGCGAAGAGGCTCCGCGCCGTGAGGTCGAGCCGCTTCATCACGCGGCGCACCTTGAGCAAGACCTCGTTCGCGAGCCAGTCGCCCTTCATCGCGAGGAGCGCGTCGTCCGCCGCGACGACCTTCGCCGCGTCGCCCTTGGTCTTGAGCAGGACGAGGCCCACCGTGTCGTGGTTGAACCGCAGATCGAGCAGCGCGTCGTCGAGCTCGCGGAACGCGCGGAGGTGCCAGCCGTCCGCGCCCGCCTTGCGGAGCTCGTCCGGCGTGGTCGTGCTCGGCGTCGACGCGTCGGGCGCGCGCACGACGATCTCGGCGACCCGCGTCGCCTTGTTCACGGTGAGCGTCACGTACCTGTACGAGGCGGTCGCGACGCCGGCCTTCTCCTCGCGCGTGACCTCGAGCGGCGCGAGCTCGACGCCTGCGCCGGCCTTGTCGGGCGTCGCCTTCGCGATCGCGGTCGCGCGCTCGAGCACGACGGCGTCGAAGCGGCTCTTCGGGATCGACTGGTCGACGAGGCGCCAGTCGGCCGCGCGCTTGCCGCGCACGCCCTCGGCCAAGGTCGAGAACACGTCGGCGAGATCGCGGCGCACCTTGCGTTTGTCGACGAGGCGCGTGAGGCCGCCCGTGCCGGGGAGCACCGCGAGCAGCGGCGTCTCCGGGAACGACACGGCGCTGTTCCCGTCGTCGGCGAGGAGGATCTCTTCGCACGCGAGCGCGAGCTCGTACCCGCCGCCGCTCGCGACGCCGTTCAGCGCGGCGACGTAGTGCTGCCCGCTCGACGTGCACGCGTCCTCGAGCGCGAGCCGCGTCTCGTTCGTGTACTTGCAGAAGTTGACCTTGAACGCGTGCGTGCTCGAGCCGAGCATGTAGATGTTCGCGCCCGCGCAGAAGATCTTGGGCTGGCCGCTCGTGACGACCACCGTCTTCACCTCGGGGTGCTCGAAGCGGAGGCGATCGACCGCGTCGCAGAGCTCGACGTCGACGCCGAGGTCGTAGCTGTTGAGCTTGAGCACGTAGCCGGGGCGGAGCGGGAACTCCTCCTGCACGTCCATGACGAGGCGCGCGACGGCGCCGTCGAAGGAGAGCTTCCAGTGACGGTAGCGGCTCGGGTGCGTGTCGAACCTGACGGGCGGCGACGGCGCGGCGTGGGCGGGCGGCTCCATGGCGGGGACCGTGTCATGCGCGCCGAGGCACGTCAAGCAATATAGTTCGTGCAAAAGCTGTGGATAGGAAATATATTGCACCAATGCCCCGCCGACACCCGCACCAGGTGCCCGACTTCGAGACCGAGCAGCCGCCGATGGGCACGCCGCTCCTCGATCGCATCGCCTCCCGCGTGCGTGGGCGCCGCGAGGAGCTCGCGATGCCGCTGCGCATGCTCGCCGAGCTCTCCACCGTGAGCGAGCGCTACCTCGTCATGGTCGAGAAGGGCGAGGCGAACGTCTCCGTCATCAAGCTCGACGCGATCGCGCGCGCGCTCGACGCGAGCGCGGCCGATCTGCTCTCGGACGCGCCGATGGGCGCGCCGCGCGGCACCCCGGGGACCCGGGACGTGATCGCGCTCCTCGGGCTGCGCGGCGCCGGCAAGACCTCGATCGGCGAGCGCGCGGCGAGCCGCCTCGGCCGGCCGTTCGTCGAGCTCGACGCGCGCGTCGCGGCGCGCGCCGGCATGAGCCTCGGCGAGCTCTTCGAACTCCACGGCGTCGACTATTACAAGCGGCTCGAGCGCGAGGAGCTCGAGAACCTCCTCGGGGCAGGCCGCGAGGTCGTCATCGCCACGGGCGGCAGCGTCGTGACCGACCACGCGACGTACGAGATCCTGCGCCGCTACTGCCAGACGATCTGGCTCAAGGCGAAGCCAGAGGACCACATGAACCGCGTCGTCGCGCAGGGCGACGCGCGCCCCATGGCGAACCGCCGCGACGCGATGCGCGAGCTCAAGGCGCTGCTCCGAGCGCGCCGCGCGCTGTACGAGCGGGCGGACTTCGTCGTCGACACGTCGGCCCTCGGCTTCGAGCGCTCCGTCGACGAGGTGGTGCGGATCGCTCGCGACCCCCGGCGCGCTCGTAGTAAGACGCGCGACCCGTGAGCCCGCGGCGCCGTCGATGATGATCTTCGACGAGGCCGCGAGCGGCCCCAAACCCGTACCTCGCTGCGCTCGAACATGCCCCGCCTGAACATCCTGTTCGTCGCGTCGGAGTGCGTGCCGTTCGCCAAGACCGGCGGCCTCGCCGACGTCGTGGGCGCGCTGCCGCTGGCGCTCGCCGAGCGAGGGCACGACGTGCGCGTGGTGCTGCCGTGCTACCGAACGGCGCGGCGCAAGGCGTCGACGGCGCTGCCGCTCGCGCTCGAGGTGCCGCTCGGCGGCGGCGCGGTCTGGTGCGGCGTGCGCGAGGCGATCCTCGAGCGAGCGCCGCGCGCCGGCGCGCGGACGCGACGCGCCGAGCCGGTGCGCGTGTATCTGCTCGAGCACGACCAGCTCTACGATCGCGACGGCATCTACGGCGACGCGCAGGGCGATTTTCGCGACAACCTCACGCGCTACGCGCTCTTGTCCCGCGGCGCGCTGCGGCTCGCCGACGCGCTCGATTTCGTGCCCGACGTCGTGCACGCGCACGACTGGCAGGCGGGGCTCGTGCCCGTCTACCTCGACACGCTCGAGCAGGGCGGGCGCATCGGCGGCGCGGCGAGCGTGTTCACGATCCACAACCTCGCCTACCAGGGCTGGTTCTCGAAGGAGGACCTCTGGAGGACGGGCCTCGGCTGGGACGTGTTCCACGCCGGCCTGCTCGAGGCGAAGGACACCGTGAACCTCCTGAAGGGTGGCATCCAGGCGTCGACGATCGTCTCGACGGTCTCGCCGCGCTACGGCCGCGAGATCCAGACGCGCGAGGGCGGCGAGGGCC
>DASYCF010000643.1:0-1864 GCA_036500365.1 Byssovorax sp. | reverse complement strand
AAGATCGGCTTCTTCGAGAACACCGGGATGGTCTCCGAGATCATCCCGAAGGCGGGGAGCGCCATGATGTAGACCTCCGGGTGACCGAAGGTCCAAAAGAGGTGCTGCCACAGGATCGCCGAGCCCCCGCCGTGCGCCTGGAAGAAGTGCGCGTCGAGCTGCCGATCGATGAGGAGCATCACGAGCGCCGCGTTGAGCACGGGGAGCGCGAGGATGATCAGGATCGCGGTGACGAACGTCATCCACACGAAGAGCGGCAGCCGCCGGATGGTCATGCCGGGGGCGCGCAGCGACAGCACGGTCGCGATGATGTTGATGCCGCCCGCGACCGACCCGACGCCGAGCACGAGCAGCGCGAGGATCCAGTAGTCGACGCCGGCGCCCGAGCTGTAAGGCGTCTCGCTCAACGGCGCGTAGCCGAACCACCCTCCGCCGGGCGCGCCGCCCGCGAGGAGGCTGAAGTGGAGCAGGCCTCCACCCATCGGGAAGAGCCAAAAGCTCAGCGCGTTGAGCCGCGGGAACGCCATGTCGCGCGCGCCGATCATCAGGGGGACGAAGTAGTTGGCGAACCCGACCAGCGTGGGCATGACGACGAGGAAGATCATCGTCGTCCCGTGCATGGTGAACAGCTGGTTGAACGTGCCGGGCGACACGATGTCGCTGTTCGGCCGCATCAGCTGGACGCGCATCAGCAGGGCCTCGAGGCCGCCGAACGCGAAGAAGCACAGCGCCGTCACGAGGTACATGACGCCGATGCGCTTGTGATCGACCGTCGCCATCCAGCCGAACAGGCCCTCGTGCGGCGGCTCGATCACGATCGAGCTCGGCGCGACCGACATCGGCGCGTCGTCGTCGGCTGCGTGGGTTCCGTCGGGCGTGATCGCGGTCATCGGAGGCTCTCGAAGTACGCGACCAAATCCGACAGCTCGGCGTCGGTGAGGTCGACGTCGGGCATGTGGCTCTCGGGTTTGAAGGCGGAGGGGTGTCGGATCCAGCGCGCGAGCTCCGCCTCGCCGTTCGGCATGACGCCGGAGCCGAGCGTGGTGCGGCTCGCGAGGTGGGTCAGATCGGGGGCGACGTGCGCGCCGGCGTCGGAGCCGGCGATGCCGTGGCAGCGGACGCACGTGCGGTCGCGGAAGACGGCGAGGCCGCGCTCGGCGGCGCCGCCCTTCGGCGTCGGCGCGGGCTCGAGTTGGTGCTTCTCCCAGGCGGCGAACGCCGCGGGGGGCTCGGCGACGACGAGGATGCGCATCCACGCGTGCTCGGCGCCGCAGAACTCGGCGCACGTGCCGAGGTAGCTGCCGGCTTGATCGGCCTCGAGCCAGATGCTCGCGGGGCGCCCTGGGATGGCGTCCATCTTGCGCGCGAGATCGGGCACCCAGAAGTCGTGCACGACGTCGGCCGACTCGACGCTGACGACCAGGGGCGTGCCGGTCGGGATGTGGATCTCGTTGGCGGTGACGGCGCCCGACTTGTACCGGACCTCCCACCACCATTGATGCGCGACGATGACGAGGTCGGGGTCGCGCGTCGGCGGCGGATCGGACACGGCCATCGCGCGCGCGGTGAGCACGAGCAGGAAGACGAGGACGAGGAACGGGCCGATGGTCCACGCGATCTCGAGCTTCGTGTGGCCCGTGATCGTCGACGGGGCGCGGTCGTCGCGCTCGCGGAATTTCACCACGCACGCGGCGATGAGCACGCAGACGACGACGAAGATGACCGCGCAGACGGCGAGCGTCGTCGTGAAGAGGTCGGCGATGGCGCGCGCGCCCGGCGAGCTCCCTCCAAGCGGTGAGGCGTTCAACCCGAACCCGAGACCCCCGGCGCTCACGGGCGGGACGATACCACCGAATCGGGATTT
>DASYCF010000642.1:0-7367 GCA_036500365.1 Byssovorax sp. | reverse complement strand
CCGCCGCGCCGACGGGGCGGACCTTGCGCTCCTGGAGCACGCGGAGCAGCTTCACCTGGAGCGGCGCTGGCAGCTCTCCCACCTCGTCGAGCAGCACCGAGCCACCCTCGGCGGAGCGGAAGATGCCGAGCGATCGCCCGGCCGCGCCCGTGAAGGCGCCCTTCTCGTGGCCGAAGAGCTCGCTCTCCATCAGCGCCTCGGGCATCGCGCCGCAGTTGATGCTCAAGAAGGGGCGCGCGCTGCGTTCGCTCCGCTCGTGGAGCGCGCGCGCGACGCGCTCCTTGCCCGTGCCGCTCTCGCCTGTGATGAGCACCGTCGTGCGCGTCGGCGCCACCTTCGCGACGAGCGCGTCGACGCGGATCATCGCGGGGCTCGTCCCGAGCGCGTCGCGCGGGTGCGGCTCGAGCCGCTCGAGGTGCGCGCGCAGCCGCTGGTTCTCGGCGACGATGGAGCTCTTCTCGAGGGCCTTCTGCGCGAGCGCGTCCATCTCGGCCGGCGAGAACGGCTTGGTCACGAAGTCGTAGGCGCCCTTGCGCATCGCCTCGAGCGCCGCCTCGACCGTCGAGTGCGCGGTCATGACGATCACCTCGGTCGCGTCGCTCCGGGCCTTGGCCGCCGAGAGCACGTCGATCCCGGAGCCGTCCGGCATCACGAGATCGGTCAACACCAGCGGAAAAGGCTGCGGGTTCTGCTTGATCGCCTCGCACGCGGTCCGCACGTCGGGCGCGACGAGCACGTCGTACCCCTTGCGACGGAAGGTGATGTCCAGCACGCGCCGCAGGCTGGGTTCGTCATCCACGACCAGCACCCTCGTCGGGCCGAGCGAGACGGGCGGCGGGATGGAGGCCATCTTGGAAATGTACCAGATCTCGCGCGCCGCCGGTCGCGCCCTCCGCCGAACGCGCGCTTGACACGGTGCCCCGCGATGCGGCGTGCTCCCGGCCGATGAAGGGCGAGATCGCGTTCGGAGCGCTCGTCGCCGTCGCCGCCGCGGCTCATGCGTGGATGGACGGCGGCTCGCGCGCCCTCGATCTCGCCGTGGTCGTGATGGCGCTCGCGCTCGGCGTCGCGGCTTTCGCGGCAGCGCTGGCGCGTCGACCTGAAGCTGGCGGACGCGCGCTCAAGGTCGGCGCCGGCGCGGGCGTGCTCGTCGCGTCGCTCTTCTTCATCGACGCCACCCGGTGGCTGGAAGCGCTGACGGTCCTCGGGTTCGCTGCCGCCGTGGGCTCGCTCGTGGGCGCGACGCGCGCGTCCGTGCGGCCCGTGGGCGTCGCGTTCGGCGTCGGCGCGGCGCCGTCGCTCGTGGCGATCGCCGCGACCGGCGGCGTGGCCGACGCGGCGCGACAGCTCGCTTACGCGGCGCCGCTGCGCCCGGCGCCTGCGATCGCGGGGGCCTTGGCTGCGTCGACCTTGTTCGTCATCGCGCTCGCCGGCCTCCAGCGGCGGCGGAGCTCGCCGACCGAGCTCGGCCCGTTCGCCCTCACGTGGGGCGTCGCCGGCCTCTTGCTCGTCGCGCGCGTCGCGTACGTCGCGTCCTTCATCGGCCTCCCGGGCGAGATGCACCACGCCGAGGGGCCGTTCCTCGCCGACCAGCTGAAGCTCGATCAGGGCCTCCCGCTGTATGGCGCGCCGGAGCGCCTCGACGCTTACGTGTATGGGCCGCTCCACACGCTGGTCCTGCGCGCTCTCACGGCGCCTTTCGACGTCACGTACGACCTCGCCGCCCATCGCGCCATCGGGCTCGCCATGCAGCTCGGCGCCGGCGCCGTGCTCGCGTGGTCGATCGCGCCGCACGTGCGCGGGCGACTCGGTCCGTACGCGCCTGTCTGGCTCGCCGCGGTGTTCTCCGTCGGCGCGGCGTCGAGCTGGCTCGCGGCGACCGTGCACCCCGATCACGGCTTGGTGCTGTCGATCGCCGTCGCGCACGCGGTCGCCCTGCGGCCCGAGGCGTTCGGGCGCGCGCGCTTGCCCGTCGTCGCGCTCGTGACGCCGGTCGCGCTCGCGTTCAAGCTACCGGGCGCGTGCGTCGGCGTGGGCCTCCTCGCGATCGCGCTGCGAGAGCGCAGGCGCGCGGACGCCATCGCCGCGATCGTCGGCCTCGCGCTCGCCGCCGCGACGGTGGCGTCGTTCCAGCTGACGCTCGGCGACTTCGTCTTCTGGACGATCCGCGTGCAGGCCGCGCGGCCGTGGGACGCGTCCGGGTTCGGGGAGGTGGCGCGGAGCGGCGCGTTCGCCGGCTCCGTCGCGGCCGGGCTCGCGGCCGTCGTGATGTGGCTCGTCGAGCGCCGGCACCCCGAGGGCCCGTGGGCGCCGACAGAGCTCGACGTCGCTCTGTCACGCGAGCTCACGCTCGGAGCGGCGGTCGTCGTCGCGACGCTGCCGACGGCGTTCAAGTACACGTCGCGCGCGAACGTGCTCGTGCCGGCGGCGCTCGAGGTGGCGGTCGTCGTCGCGCTCGTGGCCGCGCGCCACGCGACGCGCGCGCGGCGTCTCCATCCGCTCTTCGGCGCCGCGGCGCTGCTCGCGTGGGCGTGGCTCCTCGCGCCGCCGAGGCCGCCGCTCCCGACGTCGCAGCGGCTCGCCGCCGAGCGGAGCTTCGCGCGCGTCGTCGAGGTCACGCGCGCGGACGCGATCGCGGGACGGCGCACGCTGCTGCTCGTCGACACGGCCGCGTGGATCGCAGCCGGTCATCGCGACGTCCCGCGCGATCGCCTCGCCCCCGCAGTCGAGCTGAACCACGCCGGGTCTCCCCTCGCGGACGTGCTCGTCGCCCACGTCGCCGATGGCCGGTACGACACGATCGTCGCGCCGGCGCGCTCCGAGATCGACGACGGTCGGAGCCTCGGTCGCTTCCTCGGTCGCCTCCGCGCCGCGCTCGACGATCGCTACGCGCTCGAGCCGACGCCGGCGGCGCTCGACCCGAAGCTCGCGCCGCGCGTGTATCGCCGACGTTGAACCTCGCGGGCGCTATGGACGCGCGACGTGCGCCGCCGCCGTCAGTTGCAGCCCGGGTTGTCGATCGGGTGCGCGGGGTCGAGGCGGTGCAGGGCGAAGTCCGTGGTCGAGCTCGCCTCGCCGCCGACGTTCTCCTCGAGCTGCGCGACGTCGCACTCGGCGCCCTTCACGGTGACCGCGTACAGGCCCGTGTTGAGCTTGTCCCAGAAGACGATGCCCTCGGCCGTGTCGAGGTTCAGCACCGTGACGATCGCGCCGGGGGTGCAGTCGCCCGCGACGAGCCACTCGCCGGGCGCCGACTCGCGGATGACGTTCGGCGCGTCGGGCGGAGGCAGCGGCAACGTCGGGCTGAGGCAGCCGGGCGCGAGGAGCGCGGCGAACGCGAGCAGCGAGAGGGCGATCACCTTCATGACGTCAACCTAGGTGAGCAGCACGGCCCATGCCGTTTCGCTCCCCAGTGAATCGTGCTCTTTCTCGGCGCAACTGGCAACCGAGTTGGCTGCGTCGAGCTCGCGCCGTCAACGCCCGTCGGTGGCGAGCACACGGAGCGACACGCGCGCCGGCCGCCGCGGCGCCACCTCGCCCGTCGCTCCGTCGGCGTCGATCAGCTCACCGACGAGGTCGTAGTCGCTCGCCTGCGACACGCGCACGCGGCGCATCTCACCGGACCTCGCCTCGCCGCCGGACAGGTAGACCTGACCGTCGATGTCGGGCGCTTGGCCGGCGTGGCGACCCATGACCACGAACTCGTGCTCGTCGCTCGTGCCCTCGACGAGGACGTCGAGCTCCTGGCCGACGAGCGCCGCGTTCTTCGCGTGGGCGATGCGGCGCTGGAGCGCCATGAGCTTGCGGTGACGCGCGGCCGCCGTGCGCGCGGCGACCTTGCCGTCGAGCGCGAAGCTCCGGCTCGACTCCTCGTCCGAGTAGCGGAACACGCCGACGCGATCGAACTCGGCCCACTTCACGAAGTCGAGGAGCTCGGCGAACTCGTCGTCGGTCTCGCCGGGGTGGCCGACGATGAACGCGGTGCGGAACGTGAGGTTCGGGATGCGCGTCTTGAGGCGCGTGACCACCTGTCGGAGGCGCGCGCCGCCGTGGCCGCGACGCATGCGCCGGAGCATCCCGTCGGCCGCGTGCTGGAGCGGCATGTCGACGTACGGCAGCACGCGCGGGTGGTCGGCGATGAGCTCGATGAGCTCGTCGTCGATCGACTCGGGGTAGAGATAGAAGAGGCGCACCCACGCGAGGCCCGGCACGTCGCCGACGGCGCGCACGAGATCGGCGAGGCGCGGACGATCGGCGAGGTCGCGGCCGTAGGCGATCGTGTCCTGCGACACGAGGTTCACCTCCTTCACGCCGCTCGCGGCGAGGCGCGTGACCTCTTCCACCACGTCGGCGACGGCGCGCGAGCGCTGCTTGCCGCGGAGATCCGGGATGACGCAGAACGAGCACGTGCGGTTGCACCCCTCGGCGATCTTCACGTACGCGCTGGCGCCGCGCGTCGAGAGCGTGCGCGGCGAGCTCGCCGACACGAGGTAGTCGGCGGGGTTTCCGACGAGCATGCGCTCGGCGCCGCCCTGGAGCACGCGGCCGAGCTTCATCATGTCGCTCGAGCCGAGGAAGTGGTCGACCTCGGGCATCTCGGCGGCGAGCTCGTCGGGGTGGCGCTGCGAGAGGCAGCCGGAAACGACGAGGCGCTCGCACGTGCCGCGCTCCTTGTGGGCGGCCATCTCGAAGATCGCGGCGACGCTCTCCTTCTTCGCCTCGCCGATGAAGCCGCACGTGTTGACGACGATGACCTCCGCGTCCTCGGGCGCGTCGACGTGGCGGTAGCCGTCGCCGAGGGCGAGGCCGAGCATCACCTCGGAGTCGACGCGGTTCTTCGGGCAGCCGAGGCTGACGAAGTGGATGGTGCGCGCGCCGCTCAACGAGGCCTCGCGGGCTCGGCGAGCGACGGGTCCTCGAACGCGACGGCGCCGGCGGCGGTCGTGAGCAGCACGCGACCGCGGAGGGTCTTGCCGAGGAACGGCGTGTTCTTGCTCTTCGACCGGAGGCGCGCGGGGTCGACCGGGAAGGCGCGGTCCGGATCGACGAGGCAGAGCTCCGCGGGCGCGCCCTGCCGCAGCGACGGCGTGCGCAGCCCGACGACGCGCGCCGGCGAGCTCGTGAGCGCCTCGACGAGTCGCGGCAGCGTGAGCGCCCGCGCGCGGATCAGGTCGAGCAGCAGCGGCACGACGAGCTCGAGCCCGATCATGCCTGGCGACGCCTCCTTGAACTCGCAGTCCTTCTCGAGCGACGAGTGCGGCGCGTGATCGGTCGCGACGCAGTCGATCGTCCCGTCGGCGAGCGCGGCGCGGAGCGCGTCGCGGTCCTCCTCGGAGCGCAGCGGCGGGTTGACCTTGCACGCCGTCGGGTAGCCGACCAGCGCCGCGTCCGTGAGCGTCAGATGGTGCGGCGTCACCTCGGCCGTGACGGCGAGCCCGCGCTGCTTCGCGTCGCGGAGGAGGCGCACCGAGCCGAGCGAAGAGACGTGCGCGACGTGATAGCGCGCGCCCGTCATCTCGGCGAGGAGCAGGTCGCGCGCGACGATCGCGTCCTCGGCGACGCGCGGCCAGCCGCGGAGGCCGAGCCGCGTGGAGATCGCGCCCTCGTGCATCTCGGCGCCCTCGGTGAGCGCGTGATCCTCGGCGTGCTGGATCACGGCGAGGTCGAAGTTCCGCGCGTACTCGAGGGCGCGGCGCATGACCGCGCTCGACGTGACGCAGCGCCCGTCGTCGCTCACGGCGACCGCGCCAGCCTCCTTGAGGTCGGCCATCTCGGTGAGCTCGGCGCCGCGTTGACCGATCGTGATCGCGCCGATCGGGTGCAGGCGCGCGCCGCCGACCTCGCGGGCGCGCGCGACGATCGCCTCGGTCACGGCGCGCGTGTCGTTCACGGGGCGCGTGTTCGGCATCGCGCAGACGTGCGCGAAGCCGCCCGCGGCCGCAGCGGCGAGGCCGCTCGCGATGTCTTCTTTGTACTCGTGCCCCGGCTCGCGGAGGTGTGCGTGCATGTCGACGAACGCGGGCATGAGCCAGAGGCCGCGCCCGTCGATGACGCGCGCGCGCTCCGAGCGGAGGATCTCGTCGGTGGCAGCGCCCGGGCCGACGCGCGTGACGACGCCCTGCTCGACCACGACGTCGACGTCGCCATCGAGCGTGCGCCCGGGGTCGATCGCGCGGACGCCCGCGAAGACCCACACGTCCTTCGCGTCGGAGAACATCGGCGGCGCGTGTAGCACGCTTCGCGAGGCGCCTCACGCGCGGCGCCGCGCGAATGAGGCGCCTGCGCCCATGTTTCTCGAGTTGCGGTGCGCCGTTCGGTTGTCTATGTTCCGCGCCCGTTCGGGCCGAAAGGCGCGAGCACGCGAAGATGGCGGAATTGGCAGACGCGCTGGATTCAGGTTCCAGTGGGGTAACTCTCGTGGGGGTTCAAGTCCCCCTCTTCGCACAATCCTTCCGCTGACTTAGGTGCTCCGGAGCCGAATCGCCGGCCTTTATTCGGGGTCGTGAGCCTCGCCGGGAGCTTGGGGAACACGTCGCCAAACCCTTGCGCCACGGCGCGTGCCTCGCGGATGTAGGCCTGCGTGGTGCCGAAGTGGCGGTGCGCCGCGTCGGCCATGATCTTGAGCGGGTCGTCCCCTCGAATCACGCGCCACGTCGTGCCCGTCCCCTTCGTGTCGTGGAAGCGGAGCTGACGGCGCGTCCGCGTCGGCTTGTGCAGCTCGGCGCGGTCGACGCCCGCGCGCGTCAGGTAGCCGCGGAGCGCCTTCGCAAGGTGGCTCTCGCTCGGGTAGTCGGGGAACACGTAGCCCGTGCCGCCGCTCTCGCGCTTCATCGCTGCCAGCATCGGCACGAGCTCCGCTTCGATCGGCACACGCCTCGCCCGGCCGCCCTTCGTGCTGCCCTCCTTGCCGTGCTTGTCGACGGTGCGGTGCACGTGGATCTGACGGCGCTCGACGTCGACGTCTTCCCAGCAGAGCCCGCGGAGCTCGGCCGAACGGAGCAGCGCATACACCGCGAGGACGACGACGCGCGCGAAGTCGACCGGCGTCTCGTCGCTCGACACGAGCGCGGAGAGGTCGGACGGGTAGAGGTAGACCTTCGAGACCTCGTCGCCCTTGTCGGGCCCGCGCACGCCAGCAGCGGGGTTGCTCTTCGGCCGGACGCGCAGGGCGAGCGTCTTCGCGTGCGCGGCGTCGTCGAAGAGCTTCGAGACCAGCCCCCACACGTTCTGCGCCGTCTTCCACGCGAGCTCTTCGCCCTGCACAGCGGCGTCGAGGGCCTCTACCAAGCGCTCGACGTCGGCCGTCGTCACGTCGACGACGACGAGGGATCCCAACGTCGGCTCGGCCCACGTCTTGAAGCGGGAGC
>DASYCF010000641.1:0-5606 GCA_036500365.1 Byssovorax sp. | reverse complement strand
TAGATTCGCAACACACAATCACCCTCCTCGCACGCCTCACTTCGAGGCGGCCCCCCCTCGCCCGCGCCGAGCGCAGGGCGTGTCAAGGGTTGCGAAGCAACCGGCGCAGCCGGCGCCGCAGGCGCCCTTGACACGCCCGAGCACGGCGCGACCATCGGGAAAGCCGAGCGCCAATCCCGTCCCCGTCCCCGCACCCGAGCCCGCACCCGAGCCCGAGCCCGCACCCGAGCCCGCACCCGAGCCCGCACCCGAGCCCGCACCCGAGCCCGCACCCGAGCCCGCACCCGAGCCCGAGCCCGCGCCAAAGCGGGGCTCTGACGACGAGGCGGATGTGGACGGGCCGATTCAGGTTGGATCGTGCACGGGTTGCTCGCGCCGTGGGCGCTCAGCCGCCGAGGTAGGCGCGCTTGATCTCTTCGTTCTGAGCGAGCTCCCGCGAGGGGCCGCTCATCGCGATCTCACCGGTGCGAAGGACGTAAGCGCGCGCGGAGTATTTCAGGGCGAGGCGCGTGTTCTGCTCGACGAGCAGGATGGTCGTGCCGGCCTTCGCGATGACGACGATCGCTTCGAAGATGTCGGCGACGAGGCGCGGGGCGATGCCGAGCGAGGGCTCGTCGAGCAGCAGCATCGCCGGGCGCGCCATCATCGCGCGGCCGATGGCGAGCATCTGCTGCTCGCCGCCGGAGAGCGTGCCGCCCTCTTGCTTCATTCGCTCGCCGAGGCGCGGGAACAGGCCCACCACGTCGGCGATCGACTCGGTCATGCTCGGCGCGTGCTTGTGGTTCCAGGCGCCGAGCTCGAGGTTCTCGCGCACGGTGAGGTTCGGGAAGATCGCGCGGCCCTCGGGCACGAGCGACACGCCGGCCTCGACCACGTCCTCGGTGTCGAGCTCGCCGAGGTCCTTGCCGTCGTAGCGGATGGAGCCCGACGCGATGGGCAGCAGGCGTGCGATCGTCTTCAGCGTGGTCGTCTTGCCCGCGCCGTTCGCGCCGATCATCGCGACGATCTCGCCGCGGCGCACCTCGAGCGTCACGCCCTTCAGCGCCTTGATGCCGCCGTAGGCGACGGCGAGGTCTGCGATCTCGAGCAGCGGCGCGCCCTCGGCGGCGCTCGGCGGCTTGCGGGTCGGGTGCGCGACGTGCGTCGCCGACTCGGTCACGTGAGCTCCGTCGTCGTGGGCTCGGCGGCCTTCTCTTCCTTCGACTCGGCGGGCTTGGCGGCGCCCTCGTCCTCGGCCTCTTCGCCGAGGTAGGCCGCGAGCACCTTCGGGTGCTTCTTCACGTCGTCGGGCGTGCCGTGCGCGATCGTCTCGCCGTGGTCGAGGACGTGGATGTCCTCGCACACGCCCATGACGACCTGCATGTTGTGCTCGACGAGGACGACCGTGAGATCGAAGGTGTCGCGCAGCCAGAGGATCTGCTTCTTGAGGCCCTCCGCCTCGCCGTAGTTCATGCCGGCTGCGGGCTCGTCGAGGAGCAGGAGCTTCGGCTCGAGCATCATCGCGCGCGCGATCTCGAGGCGGCGCTGGTTGCCGTACGAGAGCGACGTCGACGTCTCGTCGGCCATGCCGTCGAGATCGAAGACCTTGAGGAGCTCGAGCGCGCGCGCGGTCATGTCGGCCTCGTCGTCGTAGAAGGCGCGCGTGCGGAACAGCGCCGAACCGAGGTGCGATTTGCGCCGGTTCTCGCACGCGACGAGCACGTTCTCGAGCACGGTGAGCTGGCCGAAGAGGCGGATGTTCTGGAACGTGCGCGCGACGCCCGCGCGCGCGATCTGGCTCGGCAACATCGCGCCGAGCTCGGTCCCGTTGAACTTGATCGAGCCGCCGACGTCGGGTTTGTAGACGCCCGTGATCAGGTTGAACACCGTCGTCTTGCCGGCGCCGTTCGGGCCGATGAGGCCGAAGACGGCGTTCTTCGCGACCTTGAAGGCGACGTCGCGCACGGCGCGAAGGCCGCCGAACGTCTTCGACACGGAGGCGAGCTCGAGCAGCGTCGGCCCGACGGCGACGACCTCGCCGGGCGCGCGCTTCGAGAGCGGCGCGGCGTCCCTCGCCGCGGGCTTTCCGACGGTGCGCTTCCTCGCGCGGAAGAGCTCGCGCTCACCGAAGAGGCCCTCGGGTCGCAGGATCATGAGGCCGATGAGGACGGCCGCGTAGATGACCATGCGCAGCGCGTTGAGATCGAGCGCGGGGTGGATCGCCTTGAACGCCTGCACGCTCTCGATGCCCTGGAGCTGCTCGATCATCTTCACGGTGAAGGTGACGAAGAGCCCGCCGACGATGGCGCCGCTCACGCTGCCCGAGCCGCCGAGGATCACCATCGTGATCGCGTCGAACGAGTACTGGAAGTTGAACTGATCGGGCTGCACCGTCGGGTTGCCGTCGCGCATCGACGCGAGGAGGCCGCCGGCGATGCCCGCGCCGATGGCGGCGATCACGAACGACGTGACCTTGTACGCCGTCGGATCGACGCCGACGGCGGCGCTCGCGATCTCGTCCTCGCGCAGGGCGCGGAGGGCGCGGCCCCAGCCGCTGAACTTGAGGCGCCACGCGATGAGCGTGCACACGATGACGGCGCCGAAGATCCAGAACGGGCCCGCGTACTGCGGCACGCCCGTCCCGTCGGGGCCTGCATAGCCGTTCTGGCCGCCGAGCGACGCGATCGCGCCGGCGACGCCGCCTTGGTCGCCCGCGCCCGTCTGCGCCGTCGCGATGACGAGGCGGAAGATCTCCGCGAAGCCGAGCGTCACGATCGCGAGGTAGTCGCCCTTGAGGCGGAGGCTCGGCAGACCCACGACGAAGCCGAACACGGCGGCGACGGCGCCCGCGGCGAGCAGCGCAGGCGGGATGACGAGGAACGACTTGAGCAGCGCGTCGACCTTCTCGACCGACGACGCGCTCCAGCCCTTCTCGGCGAGCGAGGCGCCGACCGACGAGATCCAAGTCGCGTCGATCGAGAGCTTCTTGTCGAGGTTGCCGGAGACGATCGCCGCCGTGTATGCGCCGATGCCGACGAAGCCGGCGTGGCCGATCGAGAACTGCCCCGCGAGGCCGTTGATGACGTTGAGGCTCAGCGCGACGATGACGTTCACCATCGCGAACATGAAGACCTGCCGCCACGCGGCGTCGGGCAGGATCTTCTCGAAGCCGAACTCGAGGCCGAGCAGGACGACGACGAAGAGCGCGATGGCGATCGCGCGTCGCTGCAAGGTCGGCATGCGTCTCGGTTCCCCCGCTCCTACTCGGCCGAACCGTCGCGTGCGGCGGGCCTCGACGTCAAGCTACTTGATGACGCGGAGGTACGGCGGGAGCTCGCGCTTCGGCTTCTTGCCGGCCTCGAGCGGGCGCGAGGGGCTCGCGCTCGGCTCGCCGTCGGCGGCGCCGTCGCGCGCGGACCTGAGCTCGGCCTCGCGCTCGCCGTCGTGCGTGACCTCCTCGGCCGCGGCGGGCGTCGTCGGCGCCGCGTCGACCGAGGCGGGCGCGTCGTCGTCGACGGCGCGCGCGGCGCGCAGCCGGGCGGGCGGGCGCTCCTTCTTCGGCTTCGACTCCGCGCCGCCGCCTCCGCCGTCGACGGCGTTGAGCTTCGGCTTGCCCTTCTTCGCCGCGGGCTTGCCGGCGGCGGCGGGGGCGGCGGCGCTGGCGGGGCGCTGCATCTCGAGCGCGACCTCGGGCGGCACGTCGTCCTGCCAGAGCATGCCGCGGCTGTCCTCGCCGACGAGGGCGTAGATCGCGGTCCACGGCAGGCGGCACCAGAACGGCGCGCGGTTGAACGACAGCGTGCACGTGATCGCGTCTTCCTCGACGCGGAGGTCCGGGATCGGGATCGCCATGTTGAGCCCGACCTGCAGGACGAGGCGCGGCTGCCCCGTGAACCACTTCGGCACTTGCACGCCCTCCCGTCGCGGGTCGAGGTGGACGTAGACGCTCGGCCCCTCGAGGAGCGCGATCGCCACGTCTTTCTTGGGCGGGAGCTGGCGCGGCGGATCCGGCATCGCGTCGACTGCATAGCCTGACCGACGTGCAGGCGAAAGCCTCGACGCGCGAGGCCTCGACGCGTCGCTGCGTGCGGCATAGCTTCGGCCCATGGGCTTGAACGAGGCGAACCTCGCGCGCATCGAGCGGCTCACCGCGCGGCTCGCGGCGCGGCACGGCGCGGCGACGTCGGACGAGGCGCGCGCCGCGTTCGAGGCCGATTTCGTGAGGCAGCGCGACGCCGTGCTCGTCCCGCTTCTCCAGGATCTCGGCGTTGCGCTCGCGCGCGCCGGTCACGCGTTCGAGATCGAGTTGGACGCCGGCGAGCGCCGCCCGGGCGCCACGTTCCGCGTCCTCCTGTCCGGCGGCGCGCGCGGCAACCGCAACGAGATCCTGTTCTACGTGCAGCACGCCGACGCGAGCGAGGTCATCGTCCACCTCGCGCTGCGCAACGAGTTCGAGCTCGTACGCTATCAATCGATCGCGGCGATGACGCACGCCGCGCTCGAGCAGATGCTCGTCGACGGCCTGGAGCACCTGCTCGTCTGCAACGGTTGACCGCGCGCCTCACCCCGCGGTGATGAGGACCTTGCGCTGGCTCGGGGTCGTGCGGACGCCCATCGCGTTGTTGTTGTTCTGCGACGTCGCGGCGCCGAGGCGCGTCGCCGGCTTGCCACCGATGAGCACGCTCGTCACGCCCACGGTGTGACGACGCGTCGCCGAGAAGCGGTTCGACACCATGCCTCCGAGCGTGCCGCCCTGATCGCCCTGCGTGACCGGCGTCGTCGTGCCGAGGTTGTGCGCCGGCGAGCCCGAAATGAGCACCTTCATCGCCGCGCCCGTGGCCGAGCTTCCCTGGCCGATGTTGGGGAACGGCGTCGGCACGGGCGGCCCCGGTCCCGGCGGCGGGACCTTGCAGACGTCGGGCTGCGCGTTGTCGGTGCCGCCCCCTTGCGTGTTCGCGAACATGTCCGTCACCTCCTAACGTTTGCAGTCGATGAATTCACCCAACGAAGCGAGCTCGAAACGTTGCGGTCGATGAGTTCACCCAGCGAAGCGAGCTCGAGAAGTTTGCGGTCGACGAATTCACCCAACGAAGCGAGCTCGGGATGTTTGCAGTCGACGAATGACCGAGCGAAGCGAGGTCGGGGTTTGGGGCCGCCTGCGGCCCCATCGAAGATCAAGCGCCAGGGCGCCACGCGTCGGCGCGCGCCTCCTCCGCGTCGTTCGGCTGGGCGAGCGCGCGCGTCGTGAACGTGGCGCCGTCCTCCTTCGTTCCCTGCATGCGCGCGAGCGTGAGCACCGCGTCGGTGAAGTCGGCGCCGGTGAGGTCCGCCCGCGTGAGATCCGCGTAGCCGAGCGACGCGCGGCGGACGCGCGCGCCGACGAGCTTCGTGTCGCGGAGCAGCGCCCAGCCGAGGTCCGCGTCGTCGAACGTGGCGTGCGTCGCGTCGGCCTCTTCGAAGAGCGCGTAGCCGAGCTTCGCTTTCACGAACGACGCGCCGACGAGCCGCGCCTTGCCGAACATCGTCTTTTCGCACGTCGCGCCGTCGAACCGCGCCTTCTCGAGGTTCGCGCCGTAGAAGCTCGCCTGCGTGCAGTCGGCGCCCTCGAGCGACGCCTTCGCGAGGTT
>DASYCF010000640.1:0-11662 GCA_036500365.1 Byssovorax sp. | reverse complement strand
GCCGCCACGGCGGCGGCGCCGACGCCGATGGCCACGTTCGCCACGTTGGCCTGCGTGTTCGCGGAGCTCTTCTTGTCGAGCGCGTCGCTCGAGCAGCCGGTCCGCATCGGGCAGGCGGTCACCGCGTCGTCGTACGTTCCGAGCGCGACGGCGCCGAACGCGGCGCCGACTCCGATCGCGGCCACGCCGACGCCGCCGAGGATCCACGGCAGCGCGCCAGCTCCGCGCTGCGCCGCTTCGGGGCTCGCGGCCGCGATCGGCGCGGCGACCGGGGCCGCGACGGGCGCGACGGGCGCGACGGCATCTTCCTTCTCGAGCGCAGGCAGCTCCACGACATCGACGGCGCCGGGGCCGGACAGCATGATCTTGCGCGTGAGCGGCTTGTATCCTGCCGCCTTCGCGGTGACGATGTGCTCGCCGGGATCGACCGGGAGCTTCGCGCCGATCGAGCCGACGTCGAGCCGCACGCCGTCGCGATCGACCTCGAGGTTGGGTGTCGCCTCGGCGACGTCGACCGTGAGATATGCGAGCGACCGCTCGACCTCGGCCGCCTCGCGATTGGCCTCCGCCTCGCGATCGGGGCGGCGCTGCTGCTGCGCGATGCGCGCGGCGGCTTTGTAGTCGGCCCACGCGTTCGCCAGCTTGCCTTGCTTTTGGTGACAGAGCGCGAGGTTCAGCGCCGTGCCGCTCGACGGATCGAGGCGCTCGCTCTCCGCGAGCTTCGGACACGCCGTCGCGTACTCGCCGCGCGCCATCAGCTCGCGGCCCTGCTTGAACAGCGCCTCGGCGGCGGCGGCGTCCTGCGCGTGCGCCGTTCGCCCGAGGGACACGCCGGCGATGCAGAGCCCCACCAGCGCCAGACGACCAGACCTAGCGATCACCGTACATGTCCTTCTTCTCCGCGGCGCGCGCGCTCGGCGCGGCGGCGGCGCTCGGTCGTGGGCCCGCGCGGCGTGGCGCCGGCGCCGCCGTGCCTGGCGCGACCAGCGGCGCGGGCGACGCCGTCACCTCCATCGTCGGAGGCGGCGCGCCTGTCGAGGCCGCGGTGACGTTCGGCGTCGCGCTGGGCGGAGCCGACGGGAGCGCCGCCGCGCTCGGCGCCGCAGCGACGGGGGACGCCGCCGCCGGGGTCGGCGCGCGCGTGGTGACCACGAACGCAGCGACGAGGAGACCGAGCACCGCGACCGCGAAGCCCACGAGGATGGGCCCGCGCGACGAGCGCGTCGGCTTCGGGTCCGACGCGGTCGTCGACACGGGCGTGACCGTGTGCACGCTGAGCGGCCCCGGTCCCGTCGGCACCGATGGCGGCGTGATCCCGGCGTCCCGCGCCGAGTGCGCGCGAACGGAGGGCGCGCTCTGGCGGACCGCCTGCGCCAAGGCGTCGAGGGGATACGTCTGATCCATGTTCGGATCGGCGCCCTGCTGCGCGTCGCCCGACTGCGGAGCCGGGAATGCGCCCGAGTCCGTCGAGGTAAAATCCGAGAGCGCCGCCATCAGCTCGCGGACCGCCGGATACCGCGCGGCTCGATCCTTCTCGAGGCAACGGAGCACGACGGCATCGAGGCCCGGCGGTACATCGGGCCGCAGCGACGACGGCAGCGGCGGCGCGGTCGTCATCACGAGCGCGCACACCTGCGTGATCGTGTCTCCGGGAAACGGCGCCGTGGCAGTGAGGAGCTCGAAGAGGGTGACGCCGAGCGCCCAGATGTCCGTCCGCGCGTCCACCTCGCGCGTCGAGAGCATCTGCTCCGGGGACATGAACTCCGCCGATCCCATCACGGCCGAGGTGCTGGTCGTGCTGACGTTCTCGCTCCCGCTCGGGTCGCTCACCTTCGAGATGCCGAAGTCCAGCACCTTCACACGCGTCTTGCCGTCGCGGCGCCGGGCGAGGAACAGGTTCGCGGGCTTGAGGTCACGGTGGACGATGCCGACCGCGTGTGCCTCCGCGAGGGCCTCACACGCCTCGAGGATGAAGGCGACGGCGACGTGGACCGGCAGCGGACGTCGCTCGCGTCGAACAACCGAGAGGTCGTGACCGTCGAGGAACTCCATCACCATGAACGGCGTGCCGTCCTCGAGCGTGTCGACGTCGAACACGCGCGCGACGTGGTCACCCTCGAGTCGCGACAGCGCGCGCGCCTCGCGCGCGAAGCGGTCGACGATCTCCCGGTGTGCGAGCATCGCCGGAAGCAGGAACTTGATCGCGAAGCGCTGCTCCAGCGCGACGTGCCGCGCGGCGACGACGACGCCCATGCCCCCCGCGCCGAGCACGCGGTCGATCACATATTTGCCCTTGAGCACCTGCCCCGGCTCGACGGGGCAGCTTACGTCGCTCCTCATGTCTGTGCCCCCGACGACGCGTCCCTTGCTAGCGGGCGCAATCGTACATATGCCCACTGCATATCATTGCCACGCGGCGGCTCAAATGAGGACGAAGGTTTCTTTCGTACCCACGGCGGTGGGGGTCCGCGCGTCGAGTCTCCGTCGTCACCGACGGGGCTCGCGATGACGCCGCGCCATGTACGCTCGCCCCCTTGGAGACCGGACGGCCCAGTCAGACCGCGCTCCTCGTCGCGAGCTACCGCGCGCGCGCCTCCGCCCGGCCCGATCCCGTGTGTGACGACCCGTGGGCGGCCGCGCTCGCCGGCGAACAGGGGGCGACGCTGACGCGCGACTACGACGCGATCTACCCGCACATGGAGCTCTGGACCGCAGTCCGCACCGCGTACATCGACGCGCGCGTGCGTCGAGCGCTCGCCCTCGGGGCGCGGCAGGTCGTCGTGCTCGGCGCGGGCTTCGACACGCGCGCGGCGCGCCTCGCCTCGCCGGGCGTGCGCTTCTTCGAGGTCGATCGCGCCGAGACGCAGCGGGAGAAGCTCGCGCGCCTCGGCGCCGTCGTCGTGGGCTACCCGGCGGACGCGGCCACGTACGTGGCGTGCGACTTCGAGGCGCAGGACTTCGTGGTCGAGCTCGCGGCCGCCGGCTTCGCGCCGAGCGAGCCCGCCCTCGTCGTCTGGGAGGGCGTCACGCCGTACCTCACCGAGGCCGCGGTCCGCGCGACGCTCCGCCGCGTCGCGTCCGGCCTCGCGGGGGAGAGCGCGATCGTGTTCGACCACCTGCGGAAGAAGATCGTCGCGGGCGCCGTGCGCGACGACAAGGATCTCGCGTCGCGCGCGTTCGTCGGCGACCTCGGCGAGCCGCTGGTGTTCGGCGTCGACGACGTGCTGCCGCTCCTCTACGAAGAGGGCTTCCGCCGCGTGCGCTCGCTGAACTTCGACGAAGCCTGCCTCGAGCACACGGGCACCTACGACCGCGACCGCAAGTTCCGCTTCCAGGGCCTCGCCGTCGCGAGCCGAGCCGCGCGCCAGCTCCCCTGAGCCGCGTTGCGTGTGAATGGCGTGCTCCAGCCCAGCAACCGTAGAGGCGCACGTTTCACGAGGGGTGGGTCATCATGCGCGTCGTCTCTTGCTTGTCTGCTGCGCTCATCGGCGCGGCCTTCGTCGCTGGCTGCGGCACCTCCATCGACGACGACGCGGCCGGCGCGTCGTCGGGCGCCGGCGCTGGCGGCGCCGAGGCGACCGGGTCGAGCTCGTCGTACGTGCCGCCGCCTCCCCCGGGAACGGGAGGATCGAACGGAGCCGCGTGCGGCTGGGCCAAGCGCTTCGGCGACGCGTCGGAGCAGAACGGCTTCACCGTCGCCGTCGCGCCGTCGGGCGACATCGCCGTCGGCGGCGTGTACGCAGGGGCGCTCGACTTCGGCGCGGGGCCGCTCGCCGAGAACACGAGCGGCGGGCTCGATCTCTTCGTCGCGCGCTTCACGTCCGACGGATCGCTCGTGTACGGCCGCTCGATCGCGTCGACGGACGCGGAGCAGATCCTCGTGGCCTCGGCGCCGAACGGCGACACGTACGTGTTCGGCGCGCTCACGGACTTCGCCGATCTCGGCGGCGGCGCGCGCGTCGACGCGACCACGGCGCAGTACGACGCGTTCCTCGCGCGGCTCGACGCGGCGGGCGACGTCGTGTTCGTCGAGCGCATCCCCGACGCGAACGGTGCGCCGATCGATCGTCAACCTGGCGGCCTCGCCGTCGCGCCGTCGGGCGACGTGTTCCTGTGGGGCCTCGAGACGACCGGCGACGACGACTTCCACGTGTACGTCGACCGCCTCACGGCAGACGGCGCCGTCGTGTGGTCGCGGACCGCGTCGCTCGTCGACGACGTGCTGCTCTTGACGCCGGGCTTCGGCACGGCGGTCGCGCTGCCGAGCGGCGGCGTCGCGATCTCCTTCACGTACGCCGCCGACCTCGGCGACTCGAGCGTCGACTTCGGCGACGGCGTTTCCGCGGACGTCGCGGCGGGCCACTCCGCCGCGTTCGTGACCGCGTTCGACGACGCAGGCACGCCCCTCTTCACCCACGCGTTCAGCGACGCGACGAACGCGGACGGGCCGATCGGGTACGGCCTCGGCATCGCCGTCGACGCAGCGGGCACGCTCTTCGGCGTCGGCTACTACGACGGCACGGTCGACATCGGAACGGGTCCGATGACGGGCGCGCCGACGGCGACGTTCGTCGCGGCCCTGGGCGCGGACGGCGCGCCCACGCGGGCGACGAACCTCCCCGGAGCCGCGATCGGCGTCGTCGCGACGGGCCCGGACGGGCGCGTCTTCGTGGCGGGGATGTGCGAGGGGACGTGCGACCTCGCCGGCACGCACGTCGACGCGAGCGAGGGCGATCCGCTGATCGTCGCCGAGATCGACGGCGCAGGTGCCGTCGTGAAAGGCGCCGCCTTCGGCCCGGGCGATGCGGGCGCGGCCGCGATGGCGATCGACGCGACGGGCGCGGTGGTGATCGCGGGCGAGGTCGACGGGTCCGTCGACATTTGCGGCGCCGACCTCTTCTCGGAAGGCGACGTCGACGTCCTCGTCGCGCGCTTCCCGGCCATCCCGACCGGCGACTGATGGGCGAGGATCAGGCGGCGCGGCGCGACGGCTTCGCGACGAACTTGCGATCGAAGAGCCGCACCCGCCGGACGAGCAGGTCGAGCAGGAACACCGCGATCGCCGCGTAGATGAAGCGCGGCCAGAGCTCCTCGTGGAAGGTGACCTTCTCGCCCGCGGCGGCGAACACGTCGGCGATCGCCTTCGGGTCGAGCGCGCCGCCGGTCGCGAGCGCGGCCTTTCCCATCGTGTGAACGTCGGGCTCGAAGCTCGCGTACTCGCGCGGGTAGGGGTTCGACACGTGGCCGTAGCTCACGGCGACGGGCTTGAGCTCGCCGTTCTCGTCCTTGTGCATGTGGTGCGCGCGGAGGAGGAACGAGCCGTATTTGTCGACGGGGACCGAGAGCTCGTAGCGCCCGGGCGCCGTCTGGCGGAGCTCGAGGTCCTTCGGCTTGCAGCTCTTGTCGCCGCGCTGCTCGGCCGCGTCGCCTGCGCCGCACTGGCTGAACGCGAGCTTGTCGCAGTCGGCGTCGACGCTGCACGACCTCTCGGCGACGGGCTCGGGGCCGATCACCTGGAGCTTCGAGACGAGGTCGTTCTCGAAGCGCTCGTCGGCGCCGAACGCGTCGATCGACGCGTGCAGGACGCCGCCGTCGATGCTCGATTTCATGTCGAGCTCGCGCTTGTGCTTCACGCGCATGTGCTCGTGCACGAGCTGGCCCCAGAACTTCTCGAAGCCCGGCCAGCGCAGCCACTCGACGGCCCACTGGCTCTTCACGTCGCTCGTCCACGCGAGCGCCCAGCCGGTGCCGACGTGCCACCGCGCGAGGATCGGGTCGCCGCTGTCGCTCTCGAGGAGCTCCTGCGCCGGCGCCGGCTTGAGCTGCGTCTTCACGTAGCCGTGCAGGTTCGGCGCGGTGCGCACGTCGATGCCGCGGAGGAACTGCGCGTCGCCCACCTGCGTGACGGGGAACCACTCCTCGCGCGCGGCGGCGCGGGCGATCATCTCCGTCTCCTTCGTGAAGATGCGCGGCAGGTTGTTCGGGTCCTGCACCGCGTGGAAGCGGCCGCCGCCGACGTCCGCGATCATCTTGAGGAGCTGCTCGTCGACGTCGTTGCCGAGGCCGACGGTCGTGACCGTGATGCCCTCGGCGATCATGTTCGTCACGAGGTCGCGGATGCCGCCGGTCGGCGCGCGCCCGTCGGTCAGCAAGATGACGTGCTTCTTGCGCGCCTGCGTGACGGCCATGTCTTGGTACGCGGCGTCGAGCGCGGGGAAGATCTCGGTGCCGCCGCCCGCCTGGATGCGCGCGATGTCGTTCGCGACGCGCGCGCGGTTGCGCGCGGGCTGCATCTTGACGAAGCGCACGGGCTGCGAGTCGAACGCGATCACCTCGACGAGATCGTCGCCGCCGAGCGTCGTCGCGGTCGCCTTCGCGGCGGCCTTCGCCATCTCGAGCGGGAGGCCGGTCATCGAGCCCGATCGATCGATGACGAGCGCCATCGCGACCGTCGGCATGTCCTGCTTCGCCTTCGGGTCCATGCGCACGGGCAGCACGCGCTCGATGGTCGAGTGGTTCCACCCGCCGAGGCCGTAGCCCGCCTCGCCGCCGGCGAAGAGGAAGCCGCCGCCGCCTTGCACGTAGCTCTCGACGAGCTCCTGCGCCTGGAGCGACACGGCGTCCTTCGGCACGTCGCTCATGATGACGAAGTCGAAGCGCTCGAGCTCCTTCGCCGAGCCGGGGAAGCCGGCGGCGGGGCGCATGTCGACCTCGAACTGCTGCGCGGTGAGCGCGCTCGCGAGCGGCTGGCCGTGCTGCGGCGTGCCCTCGATGTAGAGCACCGCGGGGCGGCCCGGCACGTCGATCGTCGTCGCGAAGCGGTTGTTCTCCTTGAACGTGTCGTCCTTCACGTCGTCGAGCTCGAACGCGTACGTCACCTGCCCGGGCAGGCGGACGACGCTCTTGAACACGACGTCGTTCGGCCCCGCGTCGAGGTCGAGATCCTTCACGCCCTCGAGGCCGTTCAGCGCCTCGCCCTGGAAGAGCTTCGCGTGCGCCTTCGTCGCGCGCGTCGCGAAGATGTCGGCGTGGATCTCGAACGTCTCGCCGACCTTCACCTTCTCGGGCATGCGGAGGTCACGCACGGCGACCTCGGGCGGCGCGGGCGTGCGGTACGGCACCGTGAAGAGGCGCACGCCGAACTCCTTGGCGCGGTTCGCCTCGGCGAGGACGTCGCCGTCGGTCTGCACGCCGTCGCTCAGCAAGACGGCGCGCTTCAAATACCCCGTCGGATAGAGGCCGTACGCGAGCTGGAGCGCGGCCTGCAAATTGGTGCCGGCGCCGAGCTCGCCGCGCTCGCCCTTCGCGTCGACGTGGCGCAGGGCCTTCGGCGGCGCGTCGGGGCTCTTGTCGCCTACGTCGACGGCGCGGGGGCGGCGCGCGAACGTGACCAGCTTCACGAGGTCGTCCTTCGGCTTCTCCTTCCACGCCTTCGCGACGTAGTCGTCGGCGAAGGCGAGCGCCTCGTCCGTCACCGAGTCCGACACGTCGACGAGCACGACGGTGCACACCTTCTCGGTCGTCGCCGTGCGCGCGAGCCGCGAGAGTCCGAGCGCGATCAGCGCGACGAAGGCGATGCGGCAGAGCACGGAGATCACGCGCTGCGGCCACGGCAGATCCGCGAGCGACGCCGAGAGCACGCCCACGAACCACGGCGCGATCAAGATGGCGCCGAGCATCTTCGGGTTGAGGAGCTCGTAGCTCGTGCCCTTGTAGACCCACGTGAGCGTCGGGTCCGTGTGCAGGAGCACGAAGCGCCGGTACGCGTACGCGAGCAGCCCGAGCATCGCGAGGCACGTGATCGACCACACGACGACGCGCAGGCGCCGGTTCCCGAAGGCGCTCATACGGTCACCCTACGGTGGTACGTGAGCCACTCGAGCGCGGTCACGGCGAGCACCGCGGCGAGCAGATAAATCCACATCTCGCGGCGCACGCCGATCTTGAACTCGCCGACCTCGCCCGCGACGCGGCCGTCGACCTCGAGCTTCGCGACGGCGGCGATCGAGCTCTCGGTCGGGTCGCTGAGGTTGGCCGCGAACTGCGTGGTCTCACCGTCGCCCGCGCCGGCGGACAGCCCTGAGCCGGGGTCTGGGGGCGAAGCCCCCATCGTCGTCAGCTTGTAGAAGCCCGCCGTCTGGCCGAGGAACACGGCGCGACCGTCCTTCACGGGGACGGTCTGCTTCGAGCCGTCGGGGAGCTCGAGGCTCGCGGTCTCGGCCGCGCTCGGCGCGGGGATGCTCCACACCTGGCCCGTGCGGAAGCTCGAGATGTAGCTCGTGTCCTCCTCGACGAAGTCGTTGATCGTGTTGATGAGGAAGAGCGGCCACGCGATGCGCATCGGCAGATCGCTCTCGCGGATGTCGAAGCCGAGCGCGACGAACTTCGAGCCGGCGCGCCGGCCTTGCAGGATCAGCGGGCCCTTGAAGCTCTTCGCGACCACCTTGTCCTCGGGCTCGCCCTTGAGCACGTGGGCGCGGCCGATCTGCACGTCGGTCATCGACGTGTAGCGGACGAGCGGGTTCTTCGCGTCGATCTCGTCGAGGCCGAGGGGGCCTTGCGCGTCTGCCTCGATCTCCTTGCCGACCTCGAAGGGCAGGCCCGTGCCCGTCGGGTCGATGTAGAGCACGCTGCCCGAGCCCTGCGCGAGCGGCGGCGCGACGCAGTCGAAGATCGTGACGTCGAACGCGCCCTTCGCCGGGTATTTCGTGGGCGAGACGGTCGTGACGTCGAGGTACTCGTCGAGCAGCAGCGCCGCCTCGAGGTACATGTTGCCGGTCGTGACGACCTGCACGCGCGCGCGGCGGCGCTCGGGCAAGAGCGCGTAGGCGTGATCGTCGGCGGGGAGATCGTCGTGGCCGCCGCCCGCGAGCGCGATCTTCGCCTCGAGCGTCTTCGATGCGCCCGAGAGGTTCGGGTAGAAGCGCGGCAGCCGCTCCTTCGGCGCGAGGTGCAGCCGCGAGAGGTCGGTGAGCTGCCCGTCGCCGAGGAGCGAGAGCTCGATGTCCATGTCGGCGTCGCTCGTGTTCGTGACCTCGAGCATCACCTCGTAGCGGCTCTTGTCGAGCGGGTAGCGCCGCACGGAGAAGCCCGTGATGGCCGCGTTCTTCGGCTTCGCTTCGCCGATCGGCACGTACGACAGCTTGATCGCGCCGAGGTGCACGGGCCCCGCCGCGTCGGTCGCCTCGCCGAGCGCGCCGTCGCTGACGACGATGATCTCGGGCGACGGCAGGCCGCGCAGCGTGTCGGCGGCGAAGCGCAGCGCGCGCGGGAAGTCGGCGGACGCGTCGGTCGGCTTCACGGCGGCGACGGCGGCCTCGAGCTCGCTCACCTCGCCCGTGAGCGTCGACAGCGGCGTCGCGGCGGCGTCCATCTGCGCGACGAGCATGCGGTCGCTCCCCGAGAGGCCGCGCACCATCGCCTTCACGCGATCCTTCGCGGCGGCGATGCGGCTCGGCGCGACGTCGGTCGCCTGCATGCTCGCGCTCGCGTCGATCAAGACGACGATGTTGCGCCCCTCGATGAGGTTCGCCGCCGTGCGCGGATCGCCGAGCGCGAGCAGGAGGAGCGCGAGCATCGCGAGCTGGAGCAAGAGCGAGAGCAGGCGCTTCAGCTGCGAGAAGAGGCTCGTCGCCTCTTTGTCGCGGAGGATGCGCTCCCAGATGCGCGAGAACGGCACGGCGACGGGCCTGCGCCGGAGCTTCAGGATGTACAGGACGACGACGCCGATGCCGGCGGCCGCGCCGATCTGCAGCAGCGTCTGGAGCGGCAGCCCGTAGAAATGCATGTCAGCGCAGGAACCCGCCGCGCCGGAACACGCGCAGGATCAGCTCGTCGAAGGGCGCGTCGACGTCGGCGCGGAAGTACGACACCTGGCGCGACGTGCAGAAGCGGCGCGCCTCCTCGAGGTACTCGGCGTGCGCGGCGGCGTAGCGCTCGAGCACCTTGGCCGTCACGGTGACCTCGCGCTCGTCGCCGGTCTCGCAGTCGTAGACGCGGACGTCGCCCTTCAGATCGGGCCGCGCGTCGTTCGCGTCGACGATGTGCATGACGAACGGCTCGAACTTCGCGAAGCGGAGCGCGTTGATCCCGCGCTCGAGGCCGGCCGGATCGTAGAGGTCGGTCAGCAGCACGGCGAGGCCGCGGCGCTTGTGCTGGGCGACGAACGTGCGCACGGCCGCGCCGAGGTCGGTGTGCCCGTCGGCCTTCACGCCGGACAGGAACCGGAACACGCGGAAAATGCGCGCCTTGCCGCGCGTCGACTGCATGCGCCCCGAGATCTCGTCGGTCGCGGTCACGATCGCGATGCGGTCGAGGTTCGCGAGGCCGACGTACGCGAGCGCCGCCGCGAGCCGCTTCGCCTGCTTGAGCTTCGCGCCGCCCGCGAACCCCATCGACGCCGACGTGTCGAGGATGAAGTAAATCGAGAGGTCTTCCTCCTCTTCGTAGAGGCGGATGAGCAGGCGGTCGAAGCGCTGGTATGCCGCCCAGTCGAGGTAGCGGAAATCGTCGCCCGGCGCGTAGTCGCGGTGGTCGGCGAACTCGACGCCGGAGCCCGTCTTCTTCGTGCGCCGCTCGGCGCGCATCGCGCCGGAGAACACGCGCTTGGAGACCATGGCGAGGTACTCGAGCTTGCGCTGGAACTCGTCGTCGAAGAGGTCGTCGTCGTTGCTCCGCAGCGCGGCGATGCGCCGCGAGAGCGGCCCGCGCTTGCGGATGAAGTCGAGGACGCCCATCAGGGCATCTCCAGCCTCACCCCCCTAGCCCCCCTCTCCCATTTGGGAGAGGGGGGAACACGGGGATCCAAACAACGACGACGTCGCTGTTTCGAATCACGTGCTCCCCCCTCTCCCAAATGGGAGAGGGGGGCTGGGGGGGTGAGGTAATCGATCACTTCGTCGTCGCCGGGAGCTGCTTCAGGATCTCGAGCACGAGGTCGTCGGTCTTCACGCCCTCGGCCTCGCCCTCGAAGTTCAGGAGCACGCGGTGGCGGAGGGCGGGGAGGGCGCTCGCCTTCACGTCGTCGATCGACGCGGCGAAGCGGCCCTCGAAGAGCGCGCGGATCTTCGCGGCGAGCAAGAGCGCCTGCGCGCCGCGCGGCGAGCTCCCGAAGCGCACGTACTGCTTCACGCTCGCGCTCGCGTCCTTCTCGGTGGGGTGCGTGGCCTGCAGGAGGCGCACCGCGTAGTCCTGCACGTGCGCCGCGATCGGCACCTCGCGCACGAGCCTCTGCATCTCGAGGAGGCGGCCCTTCGCGAGCACGCGCGCCGCGGTCGGCGAGCTCGCGCCGGTCGTGCGCTCGAGGATCGTGTTGAGCTCCTCGCGCCCGGGGAAGGGGACGTGCAGCTTGAAGAAGAAGCGATCGAGCTGCGCCTCCGGCAACGGATAGGTGCCTTCGCTCTCGAGCGGGTTCTGCGTCGCGAGGACGAAGAAGGGCTCCTCGAGGATGTGCGTCGTCCGCGCGACCGTGACCCGGTGCTCCTGCATCGCCTCGAGCAGCGCGCTCTGCGTCTTCGGCGTCGCGCGGTTCACTTCGTCGGCGAGCACGAGGCTCGCGAACAGCGGCCCCTTTTGGAACTCGAACCGTCGGCCCTCGGGGCTGTCGACGAGGACCTGCGTGCCGAGGATGTCGGCCGGCATGAGGTCGGGCGTGAATTGGACG